>JBBSIW010000261.1:0-4053 GCA_038231895.1 Solirubrobacterales bacterium
GAGCACCGCCACGAGCTCGCCGGGCTCGATCTCCATGTCGAGGCCGCGCAGGGCGACCGTCTCGACCGGTCCCGATCGGTAGATCTTGAAGACGTCCCGCATCTCAAGGGCCGGGCCGCGCTTCTCGTCGACCGGCGCCTCAGGCTCGACGTAGAGGCTCCTCACAGCCACCGGAAGCTCTCGATCATCATGCGATACGCGTCGACGTTGTCGACGCCCTTGGGAGTGCTCAGCTCCACGGTCGCGACCTTTCCACCACGCGCGAGCTCGTATCGGTCGACCAGGAGCGTCAGCTTCTTGCCGGTCACGGGGTCGGGCGGGCTCTGCCGGCTGTAGGAGACCTTGACCACCGGTCCCGCCTTGAGCGCGAGCTGGTGAGGGGGGCTGGCCTGGACCGTCGGGTCGCTGGTCCGCAGCCGGCCGAGCTGCGCCTGCACAGCGGCGACCGTCGGCGCGCGCCCCGGCGTGACCGCGATCTGCACCTGGTTGCTCTTGTCCTGGAAGGTCACGCTCCCGCCGGAGCCTCGCTGGGCCCAACCCTCCGGGTAGCGGATGGAGTAGCCGGCGCCCTTGTCGGTGAAGGTGAGGAAGCTCTGGTTGTCGGGGATGTCGCCCTGCGAGGTGGCTTTGGCCTCGGCGCCTGAGGCCGGCTGGGCGGTGGGCTTTGGGCCGCTGCTCGAGGAGCCACCGCATCCGGCCGCCGCGACGGCTGCGACCACGACGGCGATCGCGACAAGATGGAGTCGTCTGGTGTGCATGTCGGCAGGATGCACCGCCGGACCTGAAGATCTCCTGAACGGTTCGGCGCCAGGCCACGCCGTGGATGGCGCTCAGCTGCGCAACCTGGCGAAGAATCGCCAGGCTTGCCAGGAGGCGGAGATGGTCGAGGGCGGGCCGGCGTCGGGGGGCGTGGCACCCGGATATTGGTGACCACCGCCGACGATCTCGATGTGTCGCACGGCGCTGTGGCGCGCGCAGCCCCGGTAGTCGACCTGGAACGCACGCGGAGCGATCGGGCGTCGGACGGCGCGCTTGGCGCAATGGTCGCGGCTGCGCCATCCGTGCACGAACGCCGGCACGTTGCCCGCGCCGTCCGATGCTCGCCCCTGGTAGGGGACGATGCGATCCGCCGTGCCGTGGATCTCGAGCACGGAGACGGGCCGGCCGGGCCGGCACGCCGGAAGAGCGCCGTAGGCGCCGGCGACGGATGCGATCCCCGTCAGGCGGGCGCTGAGATCGCAGGCCAGCCGAGCGACCATCCCCCCGCCGCTGGAGACGCCGATGGCGTAGATCCGATGTGGATCGATGCACCAGTCGTGCTCGACCCGGTCGAGAAGGTCCGAGATGAATGTGACGTCATCCGCCGCTCCGGCCTTGTGGTCATCGGTGTTCCAGCCCCCCGGCGCGTCGGGGTAGACGGCGACGAAGCCCTCACGATCGGCGATCGCCGAGAGTCCGCTGTAGCGCTCCATGAACGAACCGTCGGCGGCTGAGCCGTGCAGGGCGAGCACGAGCGGGAGCGGCCGACTAGGCGCCCTCCTCAGTGGCAGGTGCACCCTGGCCGAGCGTTGGCGCCCCCTGCTCGGCAGCATCACGCTCGTTGCCCGTTCCTGCGAAGCGGTCTGACATGCGCTCTGGGCACGGGCGGACACCGGCGCCGCAAGCGAGAGGGCGACGCCGGCGAGGGCTGCGGCAAGCGGGAGCGCCCGATGCAGGTCGGATCTTGGCATCGGGACCAGCATAGGGCGGTCCGACGAGGTAGAGCGACGCCGGCGGCAGGCTCACCTTGGCGCTGACGTCGCGCCCGTGCCGGCGGGTCCAGTCGCCGGTGGGGTCACACGCCGAGGAGCGGCTGCGAGGCGGACAGGCGCCGACGAGGACGGCACGCAGCTGACCCGCGCGGATCAGAGCGATGAACCGATGGAGCGGCACCAGCGGCTGGCGGCCGAGGTTGGACAGGAACAGAACCGGGAGGCCGTCATGTACGATCAGCGCGGAGACGCCGCCGACTCCGTGCGTAGCGACCTCGTAGCGTGCTCCGTGGCGTTGTGCGCGCAGAAAGGCACTGAGGCGGGCCGTTTGGGCTGGCGGTCGCCGGCCCGGGGTGCCTGAGTCTTGGGACCCCGCCAGCGTCAGTGCACGCGCTGCCTCCAGCGGCGGCAGCAACAGAGCCGCAGTCGCCAGGCCGACGAAGATCGGAAACGCCCAGGTGGAGGCCCGGAACGAAGGGCCATTGATCAACGACATCCCAGCGATGGCAGCGACGGCCAGCAGGCAGCCGGCAACCGCGAGCTGAGTCAGCGCGCTGGGCAGGACGGCGCCGGGATGCTGGCGCAGCAGGAAATTCAGGCATGTTCCGGCAAGCAGCAGCACCACGACGGGCATGAGCCGCCGCCGGCCGAGCAGACCCCCCACGGCCACGACGGAAACACCCAGGGTTCCCGCCACCGCCGGCGTGAACGCCTCCAGATAGCGGAGGAGGAGGACATTCATGAAGCTGAACAGGCTCGCCCCGGTGAGCAGCCAGGTGGCGAGGAACACCGCGCCGGCGCGTCGTAGTCGGACCTCCGCCGTCCGGGGTCGCCGAAACACGGCGCCCAGGTGACAGGCAGCCGCGAAGGCCCCGAGCACCAGTGCCGCAAACAGCTCCACCCCGATCTTGCTGCGAAAGTCGACCGGCCGATCGCTGAACAGTCGCCTCACCCCGCGATCTCCCTGCCGGATGACCTGTGGCCTCCTCCCGACCCCATACACGCCGGGCGTCTGACCGAGTCGCCCCACGCCGTTGAACACGAAGATGACATTCCAGACACTGCCGTCGGTCGAACCCAATGGATAGGGCTGTTCGCGCGCTGGGACCAGGGAGGCCGCCGTCGCCCAGGCGAGCGCGACGACCACGAACGCGAGCCCTCCCAATGCGAGGTTGCGAGCGGTCGGGCCAGGTCGAGATCGGCTGCCGAGCAGGTAGAACAGACCGAGAGCGGGCACGGCGATCAGCGACTCGAAGAGCTTGATCTCAAACGCCAAGCCCAGGCTGGCGCCGGCCAGGCACACCCAGCGCAGCTCGTGCTCCTCAGAGCTCACGGCTCGAACCAGACACCAGCCCGCGAGCAGCACGAACAGCATCATCAGCGAGTCCATCGTGTCCGATCGGGCCGTCAGGACCGCAATGGGCATCACCGCCAGCGCCAGCGCCGATCCCAGCCCGGCGAGCGTGCCGAACATCCGTCGAATGACGCCGTAGAGCAGCGGGATTGCCAGCGTGCCCGCGAGCGCTTCCGGAAGCCGCAGCGCGGTCGAGTGCAAGCCCAACAGCTTGACCGAGGCGACCTGAAGCCAGAGATCGAGCGGCGCCTTGTCCACCGACACGCCCCCGCCGGGTTCGGCGGCGCCGAGGAGGAAGTTGTGCCAGCCCTGGGCCATGCTGCGCACGGCCGCGTCGTAATACGGGTTGGGATGAACCTTGGCGAAGGCATAGAAGCGCAGGAGGGCGCCCAGCGCTGTGACCAGCGACAAGCCCACCCAGGCGAGCCGCCCGTGACGAGAGGAGCCCCCGCTCGCCCGCTGAACGATCCGGCGCTTGGCGTCCGCCGTCCCCGAACGAATAGCCCTTGCCACGAGACCCGCCCCACGATCGATTGAGCAACGAAGGGAAGGGACGCCGTGGCCCAGTCGCCCGCTCCGTGCGGTGATCGTGCCAAGGCGAACCTGAATTTCTCCTGAACGGCCCCGCGAGGCAGCGCCGATCGGGACCACGGGGCGCAAGTTGGCGCCGATCGGGCCACGGGCGTGGGGGCCGGCTGAGCGCCGGCCCCCTACCCGAGGCGCCGGTTTACCCGTCGGCGTTGCTGGTGATCTCGACGAGCTTGTAGCGCGCGTCGAGTCGAACGTCCACCGGGCTTCCGTCGGGCTTGGTCACCTCGACGCCCCACGTCGCGCCGTGCTCGCTGTCGGCTTCGACTGTGCCGGCGCGTCCGCCGCCGGTGTAGCGCACGGCCGCCGCACGCGCCTGGTCGCTGCTGTTGCCGGCGACCGGATGGTCGTCGGATCCGA
>JBBSIW010000262.1:0-3978 GCA_038231895.1 Solirubrobacterales bacterium
CGCCTTCGGCGCAGCAAGACCACCATCCCGGCCCCCGCCAGCAGCCAGTAGGCGACGCCCCAGCCAGAGACGATCCCCGGCCCGAGGCGCCATGCCTGCGCCGGCTTGCTCGCATCGGCCAGCGTGAGATACCACTGCCCCGACATGCGCTGGAGCTTCAGCGCGGACGAGCCCGGCTGAGCTTCCAGACGCCGCTGCGACCCCTGGCCAGCCGAGCCACCAGGGTCACGGCGCCGAGGAACAGCAGCCCCACGAGCACCCCGCCGAGCCCGCCCGCCACCAAGACAACCGGCAGTGCCCACAAGAGGCGCCAGCGCCAGATCCGCACGCCGCCGAGCCCGCAGGCCACGAGGAGGAGACCCAAGCCCGTGGGGACCAGCAGAACCTCGGCCCAGCCTGCGATGCGGTCGAGCGTCTCCACCGTCAATCAACCTACCGGCGTGCTGCCGCCCTGCGCTCGACGATGGTCGCGTCAGCCCGCGGCGTAACGCCGCAGGGCCGGCCGGGCACCCTCGGGGACCGTGTAGAACGCCCGCCCGTCCCCCGTCAAGGCGAGCGCCTCGCCCTGCCCTTCGACCAATAGGTCGGCATCGGGAGAGCACGGGCGGCGCCCGAGAGCCGCGGCGAGCGACTCACCGCCCCGCCGCGACCACACGAATGCGTGGTCGTAGGTCCGCAGCGCGATCGTGCGCCCGTCCGCGGATATGTCCCCAGCCGTGACGGGCTCGCCGACGCCGAGCGAGACTCGGCCCGCACGCCGCAGGGTCGTGGTGGCAGCCGCGGAGAGCGAGTCCGCCACGTACACGCCGGCACGCCCGCCGTAGCTCTTGGTCACGATCACGAGCGCGCCGTTCGAGGGATCGACGAGCAGCGCCTCCGCGTCGTGGGCACCGTCGGGATAGCGGAGCGCGAGCCGCTCGGCCGGCGCGGTGGCGTTGGGCGGACCCCCGGCGAAGCGCGGCTCCGGCACGCGGTAGATGACGACCGTGGAGCGTGTCTCCGAGTTGTCGCCGATATCACCGATGTAGAGCGCGTCGCGCGACCCCCGCGTCGGCGCCGGCCCGATCGCGATGTCCTCCCAATCGACAGCGTCCGCTCCGCTCACCGCGACGTCGGCGAGCAGCCCGCCGTTGGGAGCGATCGCGAAGATGCGAGCACGGTCGCCGGAGTCGTTGTGGGTCCACAGCACCTCGGGTTGTGCGCGAGAGAGCACCAGACCGGACAGCTCGACCGCGGCCGCGCTGTCGACGTGCCCGTCGATGCGAGCACGCAGGCGACCACACAGCGTCGGGCCGCGAGCGGGTTTGGAGGCGGCGGGGCCCTTGGGCCTGTTGTGGCCGCCCCCGCATCCGACCAAGACGAACGCCACGAGAGTCGCCGCGATCAAGCCCACTTTCATCCGAGGCGCGTGCGCTGAGGGCCGTCAGCGCAGCGGCGGCCGCGCCGCCGCCCGAAGCACCGTGGCAAGCAGACCGGGGAAGCGAGCCTCGAGGTCCTCGCGGCGCAGCGCGTTGAGTCGAGTCGTCCCGACGTGGCGCTGGCTGATCACGCCGGCCTCGCGCAGCACCTTGAAGTGATGCGTGCACGTCGACTTCGTGACGGGCAGGTCGAAGCTGCCGCAGGCTCGTCCGTCGTCGGCCTCGGCGAGCACGGCGACGATCCGCAGGCGAACGGGGTCGCTGAGCGCGTGCAGCACGGCGGCGAGGGTGAGTTCGTCGCGCTGGGGACCGGTAAGGGGCCCCGGAGGCTGTGCGGTTATGGAGCCCAATGTACGAAGATCATCGAACTTCGCTACTCTTTCGACATCCATCGTACAACCTTCCAACCCCGAAGAGGAGGCGACGCCATGAAGAAGCATCCGATCACGCGTGATCAGTCCTCTCCGAAGCGTGTTGGCGCCCGTCGTCGCGCTGCGCAAGCCGAGGTCGCCAACTACATCCACGAGCTCTCGGACCGCCATGCCGTCGACGCTCCGGCAGCCCCGGTTCCCGGCACCAACGGGACCTCGGACGCACAGCACGATGACGCGTAGCACCCGGCCGTTGTGGCCGACGCTGGTGCTGGCCTGCCTGGCGCAGTTCATGGTGATCCTCGACGTGTCGGTGGTCAACGTCGCGCTGCCGTCGATCCGGACCGGGCTGCATTTCTCACAGCAGGACCTGTCCTGGATCGTCAACGCCTACACCGTGCTGTTCGCCGGCTTCCTCCTGCTGGGCGGCCGGGCGGCGGACCTGCTCGGACGCCGGCGGGTGTTCGTGGGCGGGCTGTCCCTGTTCGCCCTCGCCTCACTGGTCGGCGGCTTCGCCGACAGCCAGGGGGTGCTGATCGCCGCCCGGGCGGCGCAGGGGCTCGGAGGCGCGGTGATCGCGCCCGCGTCTCTGTCGATCCTCACCACGACGTTTCGCGAGGGACCCGAGCGCAACCGAGCGCTGGGCGCGTGGGGGGCGATGGGAGGCGCCGGCGGCTCGGCCGGCGTGCTGCTCGGCGGCGCGCTGACCGATCTGGCCAGCTGGCGCTGGATCCTCTTCATCAACGTCCCGATCGCGCTGGCCACCATCGCGGGGTCGCTGCGCTACGTAGCCGAGGGACGCGATCGCGAGCGCGCCCGCAGCTTCGACCTCGCCGGTGCGCTGACCGCGACCCTCGGCCTGATGGTGCTGGTGTGGACGATCGTGCGCGCCGACGTCAACGGCTGGGGCTCGGCGCAGACCCTCGGAGGGCTCGCCGTCGGCCTGGCGCTGATCGCCACCTTCCTGGCCATCGAAGGCCGGCTGGCCAAGGCTCCCCTGATGCCACTGCGGATCTTCGCCTCGCGGCGGTTGAGCGGCGCCAACGTGGTGGTGTTCGCGCTCGGGGCGGCGATGTTCGCGATGTGGTTCTTCGTCTCGCTCTACCTCCAGCAGGTGCTGGGGTACTCGCCGCTGCAGGCCGGGCTCGCCTTCCTGCCGATGACCCTCACGATCGTCATCGGCTCGGCCCTCGCCTCACGCGCAGTGGCCCGCGTGGGAGTCAAGCCGCTGCTGGCGGCCGGAATGCTCACCGAGGCGATCGGACTGGTGCTGTTCACCACCATCAGCGCCGACGGCAGCTATCTCGGCGACGTCCTCCTCCCGTCTGTCGTGGTCGCGGTGGGAATCGGACTGTCCTTCGTGCCGGTGACGATCGCGGCCGTGGCCGGTGTCGCGAGCGAGGACGCCGGACTGGCCTCCGGCCTGGTCAACACGTCGCGGCTGATGGGCGGTGCGCTCGGGCTGGCGCTGCTCTCCGCGCTCGCCACGGCCCGCACAGACGCGGAGCTCCCCAGCGGAGGCGGCAGCAGTACGGCCCACCAGGCGCTCGTCGACGGCTTTCACCTTGCGTTCTACGTCGGAGCCGGGTTCGCGCTCGCCGGCGCGTTGGTCGCCGTCTTCGTCCTCCAACAGACCCGTCCGCGGCGATCGGCGCAAGCCAGCCCCGAGCCGACGGGCTGAGCGGCGAGCGGGAGGTAGCGCGCCCGCTTGGGATCATGAGGCACTTCATGGCCAAGCGCTACTTCGCCTACGCAAGCAACATGCACCCTGGGGAGATGTCGCGGCACTGCGGTGGCTCTCGACTCCTCGGACCGGCCCGGCTCCCCGATCACCGGCTCGCGTTCACGCGCAAGTCGGTCCGCAACTACCCTGGCAGCGGGGTCGCAGATCTGCTTCCGGCTGCCGGCCAGACGGTATGGGGTGCTCTGTATGAGGTCAGCGATCAAGACCTCGACGGCCTCAACCGCAAGGAAGCCGCGGGACAAGCGTACGAGCAGGTCTCAGTGAGGGTGCTCGGATCCGACGAGCGCCTCGTGGACGCCATCGCCTACACGGTGATCGAAAAGGCTGAGCCGGAGCTTCTCCCGAGCTCGCTCTACCTCGGACACATCGTCGAGGGGGCCCGCGCCTGTGAGCTGCCCGACGACTACCTGACGTTCCTTGAGTCCCTTGGCGTCAAGAGCTTCGA
>JBBSIW010000263.1:0-3941 GCA_038231895.1 Solirubrobacterales bacterium
AAGGCACGAACTGCTGGGCACGATCCACCGGGACGAGCTCGGCGACCGGGTGGCCGTGGACGGTGATGCGCAGTCGCTCACCGGCCTCGACGCGGCGCAGCAGGCTGGCGGTGCTGTTGCGAAGCGCACGTGCGGCACATCTGTAGCCTAATGGCTACAGCCTACCTCGAGCGTGCAGCAAGGTCGTGAATCGGCCGGCGTGGGGTGGGCGCCGGTCAGGCACACGCTGGAGTGACTCTTAGGAGCTACACTTCGCCGTGCGATGCCGAGTAAGCATCCTCGGATTGCCGTGACCGCCGATGCGGAGCTTGGCAGCGCGCTCGAGCGTGTACGTGCTGCGACGGGTACGCACGAGCCTGACGCCACGCTGGTGCGGAGGCTCGCCGTCGGGGGTGCGGAAGCAGAGATCCAGGCCGGTTGCGGTCGTCGTGCGGCGGCGGAGGCGTTGCTGGCGGCGATGGACGGCGGCGAGTTTGCTCTCGACCTGGCCGCGATCGATCGGCTCAACGCTCCGCCGGGCGCCACGTGAGCGTCGAGTTGTGGGACGGCCAACGCCCGGTGCTCGCCGATACCTCCGCATGGATGCGTGCCCGTCGAGACCCCGAGGTGCGTGAGCGGCTGCTGACCGCGGTCGCACTCGGTGATGTCGCTTGGTGCTGGCCGGTGCGTTACGAGCTGATGGTGGATGCCCGTGGTCCGGAGGGGATCGCGGCCATCGATCGCGCGTTCGAGAGCATGCGGGAGATCGCAGTCGACCGGGCCGTGCAGCGTGGGGTGCTGGCAGCGATGCGCGAGCTCGCGAGCGGCGGTTCCCACGGCGCTCATCGCCTGCCACTCACCGATCTCACCGTCGCCGTCGCGGCGCAGACCTCCGGCCTGGACGTGCTCCACTTCGACCGGCACTTCGAGCGTGTCGGCACGCTGCTGGGAGTCAGCACGCCATGGCTCACGGAGCCGTCGGCCTAAGGATCGAGGCGCCTCCGGCATTCCGCTGGGCGGTGCGTCGCGTACCCGCGCTCGGCGGCAGCCTCATCCCTACGCGGCGGTGACCAGCGTGCGCCGCCATCTACGCTCCGTCCGCCGCCTGCGCCTTCTCCGCTGCCCTCAACTTCTTCCGGGCGGTGTCGCCGGCGTGCTCGCCGAGCGCGCGGTAGGCCTCGAAGCGTTGGTCGGTGTAGAGCTGACCGGCGGTGCTGTGGTGGGGAAAGACGGGGTCCTGCTGGCGGTAGGCACGGACATCCCACGGCACCGCGTCGGTGACGACGGTCGGCACGTAGACGAGGCGCCCGACCTCTACGAGCTCGTCGGTACCGCTTCGCGAAGAGATCTTCCCGACGACGCAGCTCTCGGCCGCCAGGCCTGTTCCGTCGCTCGGGAGCAACGGCGAGGGGTCGATGTCGATCTCCACCTCGAGCTCGCTGCGCGCGAGCGCGATCGCGTCTCCCAGGGCCGCGAACGGCTTGCCGCCGCTCGCGTCGAAGCAGTAGACGGTGTCGCACCCGCGCCGGAGCAGCTCCACGAGCCCGAGGTTCTCGTAGTGGCCCCCGTCGGTGACGTAGAGGAAGCGGGCGTCGACGCGGTTGCGGCCGAGCATCTCGCGAAACAGGTAGGAGAGCCGCGGGCGCTTGAGGAAGTCCGGCGGCGGCTTCGCGGAGTCGGCCCCCGCCTCCGCTGCGTCCCCGGGCTCCGGCTGCCACGACCCGCCCTTCACAAGATGCCGTGGGTTGGCCACCCAGACGCCGAGGCGGAGGTTGGCCAGCGCCATCACGAACCGCACCGGGGCGCGGGTCAGCTTGCCCATGGAGGGGGAGATGGCCGCCCCCGACATCGCCACCGCCGCGGGCAGGGTGATGTCCCGGAGGCGGTTGGCGCCGAGCTGCTGCTGGTAGGCGTCCGTGGCGATCGCGCCGACCAGCGGCCCGCCGATCGCCGCGGGGCTGAACGTGAAGCTCGTCACCCCACGGCCGGGGGGCGTGGCGCCGGGGTCGGAGACGTTGGCCGCGGCGCACACGAGCAGCGTCGGCCAAGCCTTCCCCCCGGGGCCCGGCCACACCCCCGACTCCGACAGGGGCACGAGCCGCTCGTAGTCGCGCTCGACCGCCGCGGCGCGCCCGTCCGCGGGCGCCCGGACCCGCTTCAGGGCGAAGGCGGAGCACAATCGCCGCCGGTAGAAGTGGTGCAGCGACCACGTGGTCAGGTCCGTGAGGAGGTAGGCGAGCGCGAACAGCGCGAGCGGCGCCGCGACCCCGAGCCAGAGCACCGTCGGGTCCGTGGTGGACGGCCCCGAGTGCGATAGCGCGACCGACGCGGCGAGGACGACGATCGTGAGCAGGAGCGCCGGGCCGGCGAGCACACCGGCGAGATAGGCGAACGCGTGGCGGAGCTTCGGGCTCGCGCGGCTCCAGAACCCCCTCACGCGGCCCAGGTCCCGGAGAACGCCGGCGGGCTTCTCCTCACGGGCACGGAGCTGGAGGAGGGCGGCGAGCAGCAGGCTGGCCAGGCCGCCCCCTCCCGCCACGGGGACGGGCAGGGCGCGCGCCGTTCCCGAGGCGCTTCCGCCCGACGCCGAGTCCCGGAGGACGCCGGCGAGCTCGGGGACGGCCACGAGCACCACCGCCGCCCCGCCGAGCGCGAGGAGCAGCCGATTGGACCAGGTCTCGAGGGCCTGGACGCGGGCGCGCCGATCGCGGATGAGCAGGGCGAGCAGGCCGAGCGCGGTGGCCGAGCCGGCCAGGGCGATCAGCGTCACCCACACCCAGCTCGGCTCGTGCGCGCTCCAGGAGCCCGGCTGGGCCCGCGCCCCCCACAGGTGGCCGAAGTGCGACCGGTAGAGCCACGCCCCGAGCGCGGTGCCGACGGCGAACAGCGGCAGCCCGATCACGAGCACGTTGATGACGAGCCCGAGGGCGACCCGCCGGACCAGCGCGAGCTTGTCGAGCGGCGACGGCGCCATGTACTCGCTGTGGTTGCGCAGGTACTGCTCCTCCGGCGACCCGGGATGGAACGGCAGCGCGCCCGCCTTGACGAGGTCGGGATCCGAGTCATCGGCGCCGTCGTCACCTGTCTTCGGTCGGGTCCCACCGCGGGGCCACGTCTTGGCGACCATGCAGAAGCTCGCGGCGATGTAGGAACCGCCGGAGACGGCGGCCAGGTAGCGGGCCCCCTCGAGCTCGCCGTCGTGGCGGAGGGCCTGCAGCGCCCCGAGGTTGAAGGCTGCCGAGCGGATGCCGCCGCCCGAGCAGCAGATGCCCACCTTCTTCTCCTCGCCCACGCCGAACGGCTCGAGGACCCCCAGCCGGGAGGGAGAGGGCTCCGGCCGCTCGCCCGTCAGCAACCACCGCAGAAAGCCACGGCGCCGCTCGGCGCGTGTCGGTGGCCGCTTGGGCCTGACGCCGAGGATCCCCTGGTCGGCGCGGGGCGCCGCCGCGCCGACTCCGCCTGTGCCCTTGCCCGGCGTCACCTCGACGGCCGGCTCGCCCTCGGCCGGGTCCGAGGCGTTCTCGCCCACCCAGCGGCCCGCCTGATTGACCGAGTCCTCGACTCCGGCGCGGTCCTCGGCGAGCGTGATGGTGTGAAGCGATCCGTCGCCGCCGACGCCGACGCCGACGCCGACGCCGACGTACTGCTGTACTGCCGGACCGATAGGTACATGCGGCTCCCTCCTGTGGCGGCGCCCCATGCCTCGCCACTCGGGCGAGTCTCCCCCATCCCCAGCCGGCGAGCAAGTGGGGCTCAGCCGCCTCGCTCCCGGACATTCTCCGGAGAACAGCTCGCGCATCATCCCCAGGTGCGAGCCGCTAGCGCTGCTCCGTGGCGGCCGAGAACGCCGCGAGCTAGGAGCGGTTCCGCTCCACCCACTCGACGATCGTGTCGCCCACGAGCCGGGGGTCGTCGCTCATCGGCACATGCCCGACCCCGGGTAGGACGCGGAACTCGACGTC
>JBBSIW010000264.1:0-3941 GCA_038231895.1 Solirubrobacterales bacterium
ATCTCCTCTGCGAGGTCGAGCGCCCGGATGATCCGAACGCACTCGGGCTCCGCGATCGCGCCGAGGGCCCGGGTCGGATCGCCGAAGAGCGCGACGCGCGCCATCCCCTCGGGGTAGCGATCCGTGATCGTGCGCACCACACCGACCACGATCCCGGCGCTGTTCTCGCCGAACGGGCGCTGCACCGGGACCAGGCGGCCGTCCTCGTCGAGGTCGTGCTCGGTGAACTCCCCGCCCTCGCGAGTCAGCAGCGGAACAAGCTCGTAGGGGTAGACCGTGCCGCGGCGGCGGGCGCTCAGCACCTTCTGGGCGTAATCGTCGAGGGTCGGCAGCGGTTCCGTTGGCGGCTCCTCGACGGACAGCGTGACTCCCTCCCCGGGCTGGTAGGAGAAGCCAAGAGCCAGGTCGCGCGGCTCCTCGCCCGGCGCAGGGGCGACGCGCGCCTCCATGACCACATCCTCGAGACCCAGCCCGACCGTGAGCGGAGCCAGCGTCCGCGTCACCGACAGCAGCTCGTCGATCGACATGTCGAGGGGCGGCCAGACGGAGAGGAGCACGCGGTTTCCGTGCAGCCGCCGCTTGGCCGGACGCTGGGCCTGGAAGCGGCGGATGCCGTCGAGGCAGGCCGAGAGGAGCCGCTCGGGCTCGGGCAGGGCCGTGAGGCGTCCGGAGGCGTCCCGCACGGGAGTGAGATCGCGCACCTCCGCCAGCGCGACGAGGCGCTCGTCGGACGGGCTCTCGCGACCGACGCAGTGGTAGAGGTAGACGTCCTCGACCGTCGGCAGGCGCGTGACGTCGAAGTTTGCCAGTCGCCAGAGGTCGAGCCGCTGGGCGATCATGGGGTGGAGCCCCCGCGTCACCCGGTCCTCGGTGAGGCCGCCGTCGGCCCGCCGGAACGTGAACGGATGCACCTCGGCTCCGCCCCTGCTGCTCACGACGACCGCGACCTGCGCCACCGTCGGCGGCAACTCCGCGGTGGCCAGCGCGTCTGAAAGCTCAGCAGCCATCGCGTCGGCGTCGGAGGGCGGGTCGCTCCAGGAGAGGTAGAAGTCGACCACCACCTCCGAACCGGGGTCCTCGGGCGCGAGGGTGGCGACCGTCGAGGCGGCGGCGCTCAGCTCGGCGGCATCGGTCAGCGTCGTGATCACGTGGACCTGCCGGTCGTCGTGCGTGTAGTGCGCGGTGACGAACTGGCGGCCGTCGCGGTGCAACGACCGGAGGTCCTGCAGCGAACGGATCCTGTAGTAGCGCCGGGTCAGGAGCTCGATCATCGGCTCGTTGCCCTCTTGCACGCCGAACCGTTCTCCCAGCAGTCGGATGAGCGTGTGAGGGCTCGCGACGAGCGCTTCGATGCGGTCCGCGTAATCCGGCGCCTCCGGATGTGCGACGAGATAGGCGAGCTCGTCCCGCACCCTCGCGAATGCCTGATCCTGGGACTGCTCGATCAGCGGCTGGTCGAAGACCCGGAAGCGCACACTGCGGGCGAGCTCGCCCACGGTGGGATAGCGAAGCTGCGTTGCGATGATGAGCCGGTCGAGCGTCTCGCGGAACTCGGCCTGCCGGCGCTCGGGCAGCGCCTCTGCGTTCTGAAGACGCTGATCGAGCAGCGCCAGTACGGCCGGGAGCTGGGACGAGGCGCGCTGGTGGGCCAGGAAGATCCGGTACACCGCCTCCTCGAGCTCGGGACTGCGCTCGAGGTCGTGTACTCCATAGCGGGCAAGCGCACGAGCGAGCCTGAGGCGAAAGGGCTCGGGCAGCCCTTCGTTTTCGGCGTCGAGCGATCGCAGATAGGTCCGGAAGTGCTCGCGGGGATTGCGCACTCGTTCGCCTTCCTCGCCTTCGGGTCCCTCCCCCTCCCGGGCCGGCCAGTTGCGTGAGAGCTCGGCGAGGTCCGCGAAGATCTGGAGGATCTCGAGCTCGCCGCGGAGCAGCTCGTCATCGTCGGCGGGCAGCTGGCTGCGATCACGCTCGAACTCGCCAACGAGCCGGCGCGCCTCCGCCGCGTTCACGTCGAAGCCCATGATCAGGCTGCGCAGAGCGTCCAGGTGCTGGTGCGCGCCGACGCGGGCGGTCGCATCGGTCGAAGCGATCAGTGCGTCGAAGCCGATTCGCGGGGCGTCGGGCTCCGCCGCATCCTCGGCGGCCCACGGCTCCACGCGCAGCAGCGGGGCCCCGGCGTCGACGTGTACATTGCCGGCTACGAGGACCTCACGCACCCGTCCGGCGTGCGTGGCAACGATCGTCATCTCCATCTTCATCGCCTCGATGAGGGCGACCGGCGCCCCTGCCTCGACCTCGTCGCCGGCTTCCACGTTCACCGCCACGACCAGGGCCGGCGCCGGTGCCCGGACGACGCCCCCCTCATCCCGTGATACGCGATGCGTGACGCCCTCGACCTCTATCAGGTGATCTGACCCGTGGGCCACCGAGGTGATCCTGAAAGCCTTCCCGTCGATCGAGATTCGGCTCTGGAAGCGGCGGAGCGGCTCGACCTCGACCTCCACCGTCACGTCGTCCGCCTCGATCTTGTAACGACGGGCGCCCACCTGCGCGACATCCAGCCGATAGGTGTGCCCGCGATGGGTGATCTCGGCCGTGCGGCCGAGCTCGTGGCTGGCCTGCGGGCGCCCGCGAGCAGCCGCGGCATAGAAGTTGCGCCGCTCGATCTCCTCCTCGGTGTCGTAGATGTCGATCGCGGCGGCGAGCAGCGCCACGTCGACGTGACGCGTGGACATGTGGTCGTTGCCAGCCACGAGCCGGTCAAGCCAACCCGTGTCGGCGGTGCCCTCGACCACCTCAGGACGCTCGAGGAGGTCGAGCAGGAAGGCCTTGTTCGTCGTCCCCCCCCGGATGATGACCGTCGTCTCGGCAAGCGCTCGGCGCAGGCGCGTCGTCGCCTCCGCACGGCTCCGCCCCCACGCGATGACCTTGGCCACCATCGACTCGTACTCCGCGGGGACGACATCACCCTCCGCGAGCCCCGTGTCGACCCGCACCCCAGGACCGGAGGGCAGTCTGAGCAGCTCCACCGCACCCGGCGAGGGAGCGAAATCACGGTCGGGATCCTCGGCATTGAGCCGAGCCTCGATCGCATGCCCGGTCGGCGACGGGGGCTCGCCCTCGAGACGCCCGCCTCGGGCGACGTGGAGCTGGAGCTTGACCAAGTCGAGCCCGGTCGTCATCTCCGTGACCGGATGCTCCACCTGCAGGCGGGGGTTGACCTCGAGGAAGGCGAGCGTCTCATCGTCGGGCTGGTAGAGGAACTCAACGGTGCCGGCGTTGCGATAGCCGGCCGATTCGGCCAGGTTGACCGCCGCGGCCCGCAGCTCGGCCTCCTGTTGGGCCGTGAGCACCGGGGAGCTGGACTCCTCGATCAGCTTCTGCTTTCTGCGCTGGATCGAGCAGTCGCGCACGCCGACTGCCCATACGGCCCCGTGGTGGTCTGCGATGACTTGAACCTCGACGTGGTGTGCGCCCGTGAGCAGGCGCTCGATGAAGATGGTGGCGTCGCCGAAGGAGCGCAGCGCCTCGCCTTGCGCACGCTCAAACGCCGATGACAGCTCTTCATCGGAGGCGGCGACGCGAATCCCGCGCCCTCCCCCGCCGGCCCGCGCCTTGATCACGACCGGATACCCGATCGTCCGGGCCTGCTCGACGGCGGCGTCCACGGTGTCAACCGGGGCCCGGCTCCACTCTGCGACCGGTACGCCGATCTCCTCCGCAAACAGCTTGGCTGCGACCTTGTCGCCGAGGCGACGCATGACCTCGGGCGGCGGTCCGATGAAGGCCACCCCGATGCGTGCGCAGCACTCGGCGAAGGCGGGATCCTCGGCCACGAAGCCCCACCCCACCCAGGCGGCGTCGGCGCGGCTCTCGCGCAGTGCCCGCTCGAGCTCCGCGTGGTCGAGGTAGGGGTTCTCGTCACCGCCGATGACTACGGC
>JBBSIW010000265.1:0-3938 GCA_038231895.1 Solirubrobacterales bacterium
CGCGGGGCTAGGAGACCTCGTGCTCGAAGCCGGCCAGGTCCTGCACGCCCGAGCCGCCAGTGAACGAGGCGCCCGCGTCCTCGCCTGCGCTGGGCTCGCGCACGGTCCCGATCCAGTGCAGCGCCGCGGTCGCTTCGGCCTCGGCGCGCCGCTCGGGCGGGACGCAGGCGCACAGCTCGTAGTCCTCCCCGGCGGTAGCCCCGAACTCGCCGGGCTCGCGGCCGAGGGCAACGGCGACCTCCGCGACTCCCGCGGCGAGAGGAAGGCGCTCGAGGTCGACTTCGACGAGCACGTCGCTGCAGCGGCCGATGTGCGCCGCGTCGGTGGCAAGCCCATCTGAGAGATCGATCATCGCTCGGGCGCCCGCCGCGGCGCGCGCCCGGCCCTCGAGCAGTCGGGGTGAGGGCCGGCGGTAGCGGTCAACCAGCTCCGGCGGTCCGGAGGCCCGACCTTCGAGGATGGCCAGACCGGCCCCCGAGGCGCCGAGCGTCCCGGTCACGCCGACCAGGTCGCCCGGCCGGGCTCCGTCACGGCCGACCACGAAGTCGACGTCTCCCGCCCAGCCGACCACGGTCACAGCGGCGAGCAGGACGGGTGCCTGCGTGACGTCGCCGCCGGCGACCGTGACTCCGCTGGCCTGCGCCAGCGCGTCGACTCCCCGATAGAGCTCCACCACGTCGCTCTGTGCCATTGCGTCGGGAACCCCGAGCGCGAGGTAGGCCTCGCCGGGTGCGACGCCCATCGCCGCCAGGTCGGACAGCGCGCCGGCGAGTGCCCGGTGGCCGGCGTCGGAAGGGCTCATCCGCGCTAGATCGAAGTGCACGCCGTCGACCATGGCGTCGACGGACGTCACCGCGAAGTCTCCGCCGGCGCGCACGACGGCCGCGTCGTCGCCCAGCCACCGCACGACTCGCTTCGATCTGTGCGTCAGTACGCCGGTGAGCGCGTCGATGAGCGCGAGCTCACCCACGGCCGCCGGAGGAGCTATCGATGCCGGTAGATGATGCGGGCGCGGTCGAGGTCGTACGGCGACAGCTCGACGCGCACGCGGTCACCGGGGAGGATCCGGATGCGAAACCGACGCATCTTGCCCGCCACATGGCCGAGGACCAGGTGATCGTTGTCGAGCTTGACGCGAAACATCGCATTAGGGAGGGCTTCGACGACCTCGCCCTCGAACTCGACCTTCTCCTCTTTGGCCACGGGAGGATCCTACTGGCCGGTGCCGCCGCCGGCGTCCGGTCCGTTCGCCCCCGGACTGCCATTGTCCTGCGTCGCAGCGCCGCCGTTGTCGGCGGGGGCCGACGGGCCCGGGTCGGGCGCCGGTGCGTCCGGGGGCGGCGACTCGAACGTGTTCGGGTCAGCCCCTCCGTTGGGCGCGGGCGCCCCGCCGCCGCCGCCATTGGGGATGATCGGGTAGTACCCACCGCCGTTGGGGTCGGAGTAGCCGTTCGGCCCGCTCCCGCTCCCGCTGCCGCCGCCCTTGTTGCCTCCGCCCGGCGAGAGGTTCGCCGGCTCGGTGGGCTGGCGGAAGCTCGCACAGTTCTTCCCTTGAGCCACGCTCATGTAGTCGTGCCAGATCTGGGAGGGAAGGCTCCCGCCGTTGACGCGGATGCCGTGGACGTTCTCCATCGGGACCTTCGAGCCGGGATAGCCAATCCAGGTCGACGTGGCCATCTTCGGCGTGAAGCCCACGAGCCACGCGTCGGTGAAGTCGTCGGTCGTGCCCGTCTTGGCCGCAGCCGGGCACGTGATGTTCGCCCGTGTCGCCGTGCCGCCGAGGATGTTCGCGTGCAGGATCTTCGTCGCCTCGTAGGTGATCCCGTCGGAGAAGACCTTCTTGCGCTTGGGCTTGCCGAGCTCTTGGAACTTGCCGTCGGGGAACACCACGCGGCGGATGGCGATCGGCTCATTGCGATAGCCCCCGGAGGCGATCGTCGCGTAGGCATCGGCCATCTCGAGCGGGGAGACGCCGAGCGTCAGACCGCCGAGACCCTCGGCGGGGTAGCCGTCGAGCTTGGTCTTGATGCCCATGTCATACGCGGTCTGGCGTACGGCATCGGGGGTCACGTCGAGGTCGAGCTGGGCGTACACGGTGTTGTCGGACTGGATCGTGGCCTGCACCAAATTCATGCTGCCGCCGTAGCTGCCGGAGTAGGTCTGCACCTTCCAGGGGCCGTACTTGGTGTTGAGGTCCAGGGGCTTTGAGGTGTAGTAGGTCGACTTGGGATCGATGCCCTGACGCAGCGCGGTCATGAGCACCATGGGCTTGAAGGCAGAGCCGGGCTGGCGATGGCCCTGCACGGCGTAGTTGAACTTGTTGCGGCCATAGGAGCCCGACGATGCCATCGCCCGGATGTAGCCGTTGGCGGGGTCGATGCTCACGATCGCCGATGAGGGGTCACCCGACTCGTTGAGTACGCCGTCGATGGACTTGCGCGCCAGCTTCTGGAGGCCGAGGTCGATCGTGGTGTAGACCTTCAGGCCGCCCTTGCGCACCGTGTTGGTGCCATAGCGCTCGGTCAGCTGCTCCTTGACGTAGTCGAAGAAGTAGCTCTCGCGCTTGGACGAGTAATAGGTGTTGTCACGCACGCCCAGCCGCTCGTGCTGCGCGCTCAGCGCCGCGTCGGCGGAGATCATGTTCTGCTTGGCCATGTTGCTGAGGACCTCGTTGCGCCTCCGAAGGGCGCCACGCGGATCGCGGAAGGGGTTGTAGACCGACGGCGCCTGCGGGAGGCCTGCCAGCAGAGCGGACTGGGCGAGGGTCAGCTCGTTCACGCGCTTGTCGAAGAACACCCGCGCCGCCGCTTGCACTCCCACCGCGGTGGATCCCCCGACGGTTCCGTACGCGACGTTGTTGAGGTAGTTCGTGAGGATCCAGGTCTTGTTGTGCTCCTTCTCGAGCTCCTCGGCGAGCTTGGCCTCTTTGATCTTGCGCTGGAAGTTTCGGGTGCGATCACCCGTGAACAGGTTGCGCACGAGCTGCATCGTGATCGTGGAGCCGCCCTGCACCGTCTGGCCGGACTCCAGGTTCTTCACCCCGGCGCGCACGACCCCCTCGTAGTCGACGCCCTTGTGCTTGTAGAAGCGCTGGTCCTCGATGGCCACCGTGGCCTGCTTCATCTGCTGGGGGATGTCCTGGGTTGTGACGGGCGTGCGCAGCTCGTCGGCGGTGATGAAGCCCAGGCGCTTGCCGTCGGCGGCGTAGATGGACGAGGTCGTACCGTGGTCGATCGGCTTGAGCGAGTCGATGGAGGGGGCGGATGCGGCGACGCTGACGATGTAGCCCACGACCCCGAGCACGGCGAGGAAGCCGACGACGATGCCCAGGCTCAGGGCGACGAGAACGCCCTGCTTGGCACCCCCGTGGGTGCGCTGCGCTCGGCGCAGCTTGTGTCGCTGTCGGCGGGTCATCTCGTGTAGGGCGCACCGTCACGGCCGGGGTGCGGCAATGTGATTCTAGCCGTCCGGTCGCGCACGCGGCCCGCTTGGCGCGTCGCTGTCATCGCCGCCGAGCAGCCCGTCGGCTCGGGGGCGCGCTTCTACATTCGTGCGTCGCGGTCGACGAAGGACGTTGCAGGGATGCCAAGATCGAGCGTGGACATGGAGCGCGAGCCTATCCCGCGGCCGAGCGCCTCGGCGCTCGCCGTCTCCGCGACGGCGCGGGCGATGGCTCGCACCAGCGCACGCGGACGCCCGCGCAGTGGGCACGCCTCGGCGCTCGTGGTGGCGTGGCGCGCGGTGTGGATCACGCGCGCGCTCGTGTGGAGCGCCGGTCTCGCCGGACTCGCCGTGCTCGGCCGATCGCCCCGCTGGCGCGGCTTTGACCCGGGTGCGGTGACCGTCCCCTTCGACCGCCTGGGCAACGCGCTCGTGGCGCCGGGCGCCCGCTGGGATGCGGTGTGGTACCTGGCGATCGCCCACGATGGCTACCGCGA
>JBBSIW010000266.1:0-3902 GCA_038231895.1 Solirubrobacterales bacterium
CTAACCGCGATCGTGGCGCGCGATAACCTCGTCAGCTTGGCGCTGTGCGAACGCCACGCGCTCATGTCGCAGATCGAGTACGACGCCAGACACGTGCGGCTCTCCGCGCGCTTCAGCCGGGCGGTCTGACTTTCTATGGCGACTGCAGTTCGCTGAACGCGATCGGTCCGTGAAAGCCTGTGTCCTGATGCTGCGATCGACACGCCGCGCCAGGAACCTCCGAGCATCACGAGCGCCGTGCGGCAAGTCGAGCCAACGCGGCCGACGTGCCTCCCGTGCAGACCTTGAGGTGAAGTCGGGCCCAGCGATGGTCATCGCGCTTCGCGGCGAGGTTGAGCGCCGGGCCCTGAGCCTCGAGCGTCTGCGGCGGGGTGGGGCTGCTCGTGAGCCCCGCCGTGAGCCGACCGATGCTGCGATCGGTGCGCTGGCCGATCGCGATCGCTGCGTCGTGGCTGCGGTCCGTGCCCAGTGGCGGGTCCAGAACTGCGATGTCGGTGGTGAGCCGACGGTTGATCGCGCGCAGGCGCCGCAAGGTCGCCACCAGCTGCGTCGCCGTGGCCGGCCTGGGAAGCGCGGCCAGCGAGCGCTGCGTAGCCGCGCACAGCGCCGTCACTCGGCCGCGGTACTCGGATCGGCTCAGGGCGGGGCGGGTGCACGCACTGAGCAGCAGGCCCGCCAGCAGGCACAGGGCCGCGGCGCGGTAGGGCCCGCGCACCGCAGTCAGTCGGTCAGCGCCACGACGGCGTCGATCTCCACCTGCGCGCCGCGCGGGAGGGCCGCCACTGCGATCGCGACGCGGGCCGGAGGGTCGGCTGCAAAAAAGGTGCCGTAGACGTCGTTTACCTCGTCGAAGGTCGCGATGTCGGTGAGGTAGATCGTCACTCGCGCGGCCTCGCTGAGGGCCGTACCGGCGGCCGTACACACCGCCGAGAGGTTCTCCAGGCAGCGTCGGGCCTGCTCGCCCGCCCCGCCGCCCACGAGCTCGTCGGTCTCGGGGTCGAGTGGGATCTGACCGGAGCAGAACAGCAGCCCGGCCGCCCGGACTGCCTGGGCGTAGGGTCCGATGGCGGCGGGCGCGTTGAGTGCTGTCACCGTTTCGCGGTGCTGCGACACGGCCGCGGACCCTAGCGGAGTCGTGTGGGTAGCCTGAGCCCATGCCAAACCGACTCGCGCAGGAGACCTCGCCCTACCTTCTCCAGCACAAGGACAACCCCGTGGACTGGCAGCCCTGGGGGGCGCGGGCGCTGTCCGAGGCCCGGGAGCGCAACGTCCCCCTGCTCGTGTCGATCGGCTACTCGGCGTGTCACTGGTGTCACGTGATGGAGCGTGAGTCCTTCGAGGACGAGGCCACCGCGACGGTGATGAACGAGGGCTTCGTGTGCGTGAAGGTCGACCGCGAGGAGCGCCCCGACGTCGATGCGATCTACATGGACGCCGTGCAGGCGATGACCGGGCACGGCGGATGGCCGCTCAACGCCTTCGTCACCCCCGACCAGGTGCCCTTCTACGCGGGGACCTACTTCCCGCCCGAGCCGCGGCAGGGCATGCCGAGCTGGCGGGAGGTGCTCGACGCGGTGAGCGACGCGTGGCAGAAGCGAGGCGACGAGATCCGGGCCGGCAGCGAGCGCATCGTGCCCCGACTGCAGGGCGGCGCGGCGCTCGACCCTTCCTCGGCACCCATCGACGCTCGTTCGCTGGGCCACGCCGTAGCCCAGCTTCGTCAGAGCTATGACCCCACGCACGGCGGGTTCGGTGGCGCTCCGAAGTTCCCGCCCGCTTCGACGATCGAGTTTCTGCTGCGCCGCGGGGAGCAGGAGATGTCGCTGGGCACCCTGCGCGCCATGGCGGCCGGCGGCATCTATGACCAGGTGGGCGGCGGCTTCGCCCGCTACGCCGTCGATGCCACCTGGACGGTGCCGCACTTCGAGAAGATGCTCTATGACAACGCGCTGCTGGCGCGTGCCTACCTCCACGGGTTTCAGGTCTCCGGCGACGAAGGCATGCGTCGCGTGGCCTGCGAGACCCTGGACTGGACGCTTCGGGAGCTGCGGGGCGAAGAGGGGGGCTTCGCGTCGGCGCTCGACGCCGACTCCGAGGGCGTCGAGGGCAAGTACTACGTGTGGACGCTCGCCGAGCTGCGCGCGGAGCTCGGCGAGCTTGCCGACGAGGCGGTCGACTACTTCGGCGTCACCGAGGGCGGCAACTTCGAGGGCGCCAACATCCTGCTGGCGACAGGATCCCCTCCGCAGGAGCTCGCCGAGATCCGCCGGCGCCTCTACGCGATCCGCGAGCAGCGGGTCCGTCCCGGCCTCGACGACAAGCGGCTGACCTCGTGGAACGCGCTGATGATTGCCGCCCTCGCCGACTCCGGGGCCGCGCTGGGGCGCACGGACTACGTCGCGGCGGCCCGGCAGTGCGCGGAGTTCGTGCTACGAGACCTGCGCGACGACGCAGGTCGCCTGCTGCGCACCTACAACGGCGGTCGCGCCAAGCTGGGCGCCTATCTCGAGGATCACGCCTACCTGCTCGAGGCCCGGGGCCCCATGCCTGGCCGCCTCCCGGAGATCCAGCGCATCCTGCTCCAGGCGCGCGAGCGGCGGGTGCGTCCGGGGCTCGACGACAAGCGGCTGACCGCATGGAACGCGCTGCTCATATCGGCGCTCGCCGAGGCCGGTGCGGTGCTCGAGCGCGACGACTACCGCGACGCGGCGGTCGCCTGCGCCGACTTCGTGCTGCGCGAGCTGCGCGACCCTGACGGCCGCCTGCTGCGCACCTACAAGGACGGCCGCGCGCGGCTCAACGCCTATCTCGAGGATCACGCCTACCTGCTCGAGGCGCTGATCATCCTGTATGAGGCGACGTTCGATCCCCGCTGGTTCCGCGAGGCCCGCGCGCTTGCCGACACCACGATCGCGCGCTTCGGCGACGCGAAGAAGGGCGGCTTCTTCTCGACCTCTGATGACCACGAGGCGCTCGTGGCCCGGCGCAAGGACCTGGAGGACAATCCCATTCCAGCGGGCGCCTCCAGCGCCGCGTTCGGCCTGCTGCGCCTCGCCGCGCTGACGGGCGAGCGCTCCTACGAGGATCATGCGGTGGGCCAGCTGCGGTTGCTGCACGAGCTGGCGCCGCGCCATCCGCAGGCGTTCGCCCATCTGCTTCAGGCGATCGACTTCTACACCGCACCGACACGGGAGGTGGCGCTGATCGGCGAGGATCGCGCGGCCCTGGAGCGCGTGGTCCGCGAGAAGTTTCGCCCCCGCGTGGTGGTCGCCGCGGGCGAGGGCGACGCGGTGCCCCTGCTCGAAGGCCGCACGCTCGTGGGCGGTCGCGCGGCTGCGTACGTGTGCGAGCGCTTCGCCTGCCGGGCGCCGGTCACCGAGCCGGGGGAGCTGGCCGATCTGCTCGACTGATCCGGGCGGGTTTGAATGACGCCACAAGCGGTAGACCGACGCATGAAGCTGCGACTGCTGGTGATGCGGCGTCCACAGCGACGCCCGCCTGACGCCGACAGTCCAGCGTGCGCGGCAGCGCACGTGGGGACCGTTTCGGTCACGCTATCGCGAAGTCGAAAGGAGAGCGATGAGCGAGGGTCTGCACGACGAGTGGCACGTGGCGGTGTCCAGGGAGCTGGAAGCGCGAGTGAAGGGACGGATGTTCTTCGTCAGGGTGGCGATCGCCTCAGAGCAAACTGCGCCTGACCCAACCAGCCCCGCCGATGTCGGGGACGACGTATGGGACAGCCTCGCCGAGCGTGTGGAGCAGTGGCTCGGAGGCCTCGACCCCGATGCCGTGGACGAGGACAACCTGCCCGAGTACGAGGTACGGCCGGGGGACACGTCGATCGAGCTGGCGGCCATCCCCAAGAAGCCCAAGCGTCGCGGAACCAACCCGCTGATCGTCAA
>JBBSIW010000267.1:0-3884 GCA_038231895.1 Solirubrobacterales bacterium
GACCCGACGGTGCGGCCGCCCTCGCGGATTGCGAACCGCAGGCCGGGGTCCATGGCGATCGGCTGGATCAGCTCGATTTCCATCTGAACGTTGTCGCCCGGCATGACCATCTCCGTGCCCTCGGGCAGGTTGGCCACGCCGGTGACATCGGTCGTGCGGAAGTAGAACTGAGGCCGATAGCCACTGAAGAACGGCGTGTGGCGGCCGCCCTCTTCCTTCTTGAGGACGTACACCTCGGCCTTGAACTTGGTATGCGGAGTGATCGAGCCCGCCTTGCACAGAACCTGCCCGCGCTCGATGTCCTCCCGTTTGGTGCCGCGCAAGAGGCAGCCCACGTTGTCGCCCGCCTGACCCTGGTCAAGGATCTTGCGGAACATCTCGACACCGGTCACGACAGTCGTCGTCGTGTCCTTGATGCCGACGATCTCGACCGTGTTGCCGGTGTTGATGATGCCCTGCTCGACGCGGCCGGTGGCCACGGTGCCGCGGCCGGTGATCGAGAAGACGTCCTCGACCGGCATCAGGAACGGCTTGTCCAGGTCGCGCTGGGGCTCCGGAATGTAGGTGTCCAGCGCCTCCGCGAGCTCGAAGATCTTGGCCTGAGCGTCCTCGTCGCCCTCCAGCGCCTTGAGCGCCGAGCCGATGACGAAGGGAATGTCGTCACCGGGGAAGTCGTACTCGGACAGGAGGTCGCGGACCTCGACCTCGACGAGCTCGAGCAGCTCCGGGTCGTCGACCATGTCGGCCTTGTTGAGGAACACGACGATGTAGGGGACACCGACCTGGCGGGCGAGCAGGATGTGCTCGCGGGTCTGGGGCATCGGCCCGTCGGCCGCCGAGACCACCAGGATGGCGCCGTCCATCTGCGCCGCGCCCGTGATCATGTTCTTGACGTAGTCGGCGTGCCCCGGGCAGTCGACGTGAGCGTAATGGCGGTTGTCGGTCTCGTACTCGACGTGCGAGGTGGCGATGGTGATCCCGCGCGCCTTCTCCTCAGGCGCGTTGTCGATCTCCTCGAAGCTCTTGGCCTCGCCGCCGCCCTTGACGGAGAGCACCTGCGTGATGGCAGCGGTCAGCGTCGTCTTGCCATGGTCGATATGACCGATGGTCCCGACGTTGACGTGCGGCTTGTCGCGCTCGAACTTCTCTTTGGCCACTGCGTGCTCCTTTAAGACGTCTCGTTTGCGTTCGCCCCGGTATTCGGGCCGAACTTGGGAATCTAGCTGAGTTCCATCGCGGTCTGTCGGGCGGTCATCGCACTACGCCGGGACCGGGCTGCCCTGTCTGTGCTCGACGATCTCCTCCGAGATCTTGGATGGGACCTCGTCGTAGCGATCGAACTGCATCGTGTACGTGGCCCGTCCCTGGGTGGTGGAGCGCAGGTCGGTCGCGTAGCCGAACATCTCGCTCAGCGGCGCGGTGGCCGATATGACCTGGGCGTTTCCGCGCCGCTCCTGGCCGGCCACATGGCCGCGGCGGCGCATCAGGTCGCCGATGACGTCGCCGAGGAACTCCTCCGGCGTCACCACCTCGACGGAGAAGATCGGCTCGAGCAGAACCGGCTTGGCCCGCCGGGCGGCCTCTCGGAAGGCCATTGAACCGGCGACCTTGAAGGCGATCTCCGAGGAGTCGACGTCGTGGTACTTCCCGTCCACCAGGGTCACCCGGACGTCGACCATCGGATAGCCGGCGCGCGGACCGTTGGCCAGCGCCTCCTCGACGCCCTTCTCCACAGCGGGGATGAACTCGGTGGGGATGGCGCCGCCCTTGATCTTGTTGATGAAGTCAAAGCCCTCACCCGGTGCCGGCTCCACGTCGATGTTGACGACCCCGAACTGGCCCGAGCCCCCGGTCTGGCGTACGAATTTGCCTTCGACCTTGTGCACCTCGGCCCGGATCGTCTCGCGGTATGAGACCTGCGGGCGCCCCACGTTGGCATCGACCTTGAACTCCCGGAGCATGCGATTGACCAAGACGTCGAGGTGGAGCTCGCCCATGCCCGAGATCTCGGTCTGGCCGGTCTCGTCGTTGGTCTGGACCTGAAAGGTGGGGTCCTCCTCAGCGAGCCGGCCCAGCGCCACCGACATCTTCTCCTGGTCGGCCTTCGTCTTGGGCTCGATCGCCACTTTGATGACGGGCTCGGGGAACACGATCGTCTCGAGCTTGATCGGCGCGTCGGGGGCGGCGAGCGTGTCACCCGTTGAGACCTGCTTGATCCCGACCCCGGCCGCGATGGCGCCGGCGCCGACGGCCTCGACCTCTTCGCGGTGGTTGGCGTGCATCATGAGGATCCGCCCGATGCGCTCGGTGCGCCCGGTGGACACGTTGAGCACGCGCGATCCGGCCTCGAGCCTGCCCGAGTAGACGCGGAAGTAGGTGAGCTTGCCGACGTAGGGGTCGGCCATGATCTTGAACGCGAGCGCGGCGAAGGGATCGTCCTCGGTGGGTCGTCGGCTGGCCGGACGACCCTCCTCCTCCCCCTTGACCGGCTCGACGCCCTCGACCGGCGGCACTTCCAGCGGCGAGGGCAGATAGTCGATGACCGCGTCGAGCAGTGGCTGGACCCCCTTGTTCTTGAAGGAGGAGCCGCACAGCACCGGCGTCATCCTGATCTCCAGGGTGGCCTTGCGGATCGCCTGCTTGAGGCGCTCGGGGGAGATATCGGACTCCTCGAGGATGAGCTCGACCAGCCCGTCGTCGTAGCGGGAGACCTCTTCGAGCAGGTGCTCGCGCGCCGCGGCAGCCTCGGCGGCCATGTCGGCCGGAACCTCGACGATCTCCTGCTCGCGTCCGAGATCGTCTGTGTAGACGACCGCACGGTTGGCCACCAGGTCGACGATCCCGCGGAAGTCGCCCTCGGCGCCGATCGGGAGCTGAATCGGCACGGGGTGTGCGCCCAGCCGGTCGACCATCGTCTGCACCCCCCGGGTGAAATCGGCCCCGATGCGGTCCATCTTGTTGATGTAGGCGATGCGCGGAACCTTGTACTTGTCGGCCTGGCGCCACACCGTCTCAGATTGGGGCTCGACTCCGGCGACCGAGTCAAACAGCGCGATGGCGCCGTCGAGCACCCGCAGGGAACGCTCGACCTCCACCGTGAAGTCGACGTGGCCGGGCGTGTCGATGATGTTGATCCGATGACCGTCCCAATCGCAGGTCGTCGCTGCGGAGGTGATCGTGATCCCCCGCTCCTGCTCCTGCTCCATCCAGTCCATCGTGGCTGCGCCCTCGTGGACCTCACCCATCTTGTGGGTGCGCCCCGTGTAGTAGAGGATGCGCTCGGTCGTCGTCGTCTTACCGGCGTCGATGTGCGCCATGATCCCGATGTTGCGGGTCTTCTCGAGTGTGAAGGTGGATGCCATTGCGTCGTCGTTCCAGCGTGGTCGCGGGCACAAAAAATGGGCCCCTTGGGCCCATGCGTGCGCACGTATTGCCCGGCGTGTCTCGATCTATTGGGTCGGGGTCTCCACGATTGCGGTTCTCCGAGCCGCGGAACACGCACTCAACATGAATGCAGCGGACCGCGAGCCAGCGAGTCAGGATAGCAGAGGTCCGCGGCTCAGCCGGGCGGTGATGGACACAGGATCACTCCCTGGTGCCTGTGTCTACGGCCGGCTCAGGGCCGCCGCCAGCGCGTCAGCGAGTAGAGGAGCTCGAGCCGGCCGCTCTCGCCCCGCTCGACAACCCTGAAGCTCGGCGTGCCGGCCGTACGCTCGGCCAGGCAGGACATGATCAGCTCGGCGGCATCGGCGCCGCGACTTGAGCGGCTGAGCCACTCATGGAAGTCGAGCGCGAAGGGAATCAGACGCTCCTCGTCGCACTCGAGGCCTGCCGCCTGGCCGAGCACGTGGATCCGTGCAGGGCTGAGGCAGCTCCAGTGCGAA
>JBBSIW010000268.1:0-3856 GCA_038231895.1 Solirubrobacterales bacterium
ATCGCGTTCGTGGCGCTGCTCGGGGGGATCGTGGTCGGCGCCGCCTACGTCGCCCCGCAGCGCAAGGTCGCCGACCGTTTTGCCCGCGCCTGGGCCCGAAGCGACTTCAAGGCGATGTACGGGCTTCTCAGCAAGCGCTCGCGGGCGCGCGTGTCCCGCGCGGCCTTCGACCAGGCCTACCGCGACGCCGCGGCCACAGCGACGTTGCGCTCGCTGCGCTTCGGATCGGCCGCCGATCCCAGCGGAGGTGCGGTGACCATCCCCTCCCGGATCGGGACGCGCGTATTCGGCCAGGTGAAGACGGCCTTGCGCCTGCCCTTCGACGGCACCGGGGTGGACTGGGACGGGTCGCTCGCCTTCCCGGGCGTGCGCAAGGGCGAGGCGCTCAGCCGCGCCACCGAGCTACCGCCACGCGCCGCGATCCTCGCCCACAACGGCAAGGCACTGGCGCGCGGACCCGACCGAGCCTCGGAGGTCAGCAACAGCTCCGAGCTCGTGGGGAGCGTGGAGAGCGCGCCGGCGGCCGGGTCCGACGTCTATCGCGCGCGCGGCTACCCCGAGGGGGCGAAGGTCGGCACCTCGGGCCTCGAGCGCGCGCTGCAGGACCAGCTGGCCGGCACGCCCGGCGGGACGCTCTTGGCCGGAAGTCGTGCGCTCGCCCACACCACGGCGAAGCCCGCTCCCTACGTACGCACCACCATCGACCCCAAGACTCAGGACGCGGCGCTCACCGCTCTCGGCGGACGGGTGGGGGCGATCGTCGTCATGCGGCCCCAGAACGGCGACGTGCTGGCGCTCGCCGGCATCGCGCTCGACGGCCTCCAACCGCCCGGCTCGACGTTCAAGATCATCACGACGACGGCCGCGCTCGAGGACCGCAAGGTCAAGCTGACCGACCAGTTCCCGGTGCAGACGGCGGCCGTGCTGGAGGGCGTATCGCTCTCAAACGCCAGCAGTGAGTCCTGCGGCGGGAGCTTCGTCAACTCCTTTGCGGAGTCGTGTAACTCCGTGTTCGCCCCACTGGGAGTGAAGGTGGGAGCCCGGCGCCTGGTCGAGACGGCCGAGCGCTACGGGTTCAACCGGCCGGCGTCGATTCCCGGGGCGGCCGAAAGCACGCTGCCCCCGGCAGACCAGGTCGGAGACGACCTGGCCGTGGGCTCGACCGCGATCGGTCAGGGCAAGGTGCTGGCCACCACGCTCGAGATGACCTCGATCGCGGCGACCATCGCGCTGGGAGGCCGGCGCGCCATGCCCACGCTGCTGGAGGGCGGGCTACCGAGCATCACGCGCGTGACCTCCCCGCAGGTCGCGCGCACGATCCGTGGGCTGATGATCGAAGTCGTCCGGTCGGGAACGGGCACGAACGCGAAGCTGCCCGGCGTCACGGTCGCTGGCAAGACCGGCACGGCCGAGCTCGGGGGGCCGACGGGCGCCAACGACGACCCCAACAACAGCGACGCCTGGTTCGTGGCCTTCGCCCCCGCGCGGCGACCGCGCGTCGCCGTGGGCGTGCTGGTGGTCAAGGGCGGCGCCGGCGGCGACGCCGCCGCACCGCTCGCCGCCCAGGTGCTGCCCACCGCCCTCGCCCGCGCACGCTGAGTCGGGTACGTCGTCTAGAGGTCGAGCTCCGCGCGGCCTTCCTCCGTGGGAATGCTGCGGCTCTTGATGCCCAGCTCCAGGGGACGGTTCGCGTATGAGCTGAGCTTGAGCTTGAACAGCAGCAGCGCCCCCTGCCCCACCGGTCCGCCGCCCGCCGCGCTGCCGGTGGAGGGCAGCAGCTGGCCGGGACCCACTTCGCGCGCCTTGTAGGCGAAGGGATTCGTGCCGGGGAGGGGGATGGGCGTGTACACCGTCTCCTGCGTGTCTGTGATCTCGAAGTCCTTGGACGCCGGCTGGCTCTGCTTGCTCGTGTTCTGGACGCGCATGAACACGCCGAACCACACCTCGTCGGGCGCGATCTTCGCCTGGGCGGGGTCCAGGCCGATGAAGTAGTTGCGATCCTCGATGTCCTTGGGATTGAGCTGGCGCGAGATCTGGACCTGATAGCTGAGCGGTCCCACGTCGAGGTAGACCCCCTCGTTGTCGGCGAAGGTGGTCGTCTTCTCCTTCCCGCAGCCGGTCAGCGGGGCCGCGAGCACGAGCGCGGCGAGAGCGGTCAGGAGCGCAAGGCGACGGCGGCGCACGGGAGGGTGATCCTACCTCCCGGCGATCGTGGCGCGCGGGCCGCGATCCTCGTCCTTCTCGAGGATCGAACGCAGGCGCCGCAGGGCCTTGGCGTTCTGACGCTTGACGTACCCTCGGGCGCCGAGCGACTCCATGATCCGGTCGGCCAGGTTGCCCGGCTCAGTCTGGAGCGCGAACTCCACGTCGGTCCCATCGTCCTCGCGCGCGGTGAGGCGGTACTCGCCATGGCTCTTGATCCGGTTGTATTTGCCTCCGCGGCCGTTCTCGACGATGCGAGCCGGCGGCTCGAACTCGACGACGGTCACGTCGCCCCAGCCGAACCGGTTGCCGGGCCCCTTGAGGCGAAAGCGCGCCCCTGCGCCCATGCCGTAGGAGTTCTCACGCGTGAGGTGCCAGTCCACCAGGTAGTGGTCGGTGAACTCGGCGTGATTGGCGAGATCGGCCAGGTACTCGAAGACCTGCTCGCGCGGACGCGCGATGGCGACGCTCACGGTGACCCGGTCCACGGCCGCGAGTCTATTCGTACGGGCTCAGATCGCTAGGCGGCGCGTACGGCCGGGCGCACCGCGTGCCCGCGCTCCGGACCGTGGACGCGCTCGCAGCGGATGGGCTCCTCGCGCCGGCGGGGCCGGCACAGCTCACACACGACCCGCCCATCGTCGTAGACGTGCACCCGCTCACCCGCCAAGGGGGTCCGGCGGCAGTCGATGCAGCGGCGCTGTCCCGCGTCGAGGTCGAGCAACGCCTTGCGGATGAGCTCTCGCTCGATCGACGGATCGTGTGGCGCGGAGGATGGCACCAAGGACGAGTTTCGCCGCGCCGGCCGGGGTTCCTCTATGTGCGCCAGGCACCTGTTTGCGGCGGCCACCACTGGTTACAATTGACATTAGGGGGAGGCAATCGTGGAAGCCACGAGGGAGGTATGGATGGAGCCATTGCACTCGGGAACGCTTGCTGGCATCGGATCGTTTCGGTGTCAGGCCTGCGACTATGTCGTCTCGCTGGCCGCTGAGGACGCCCTGCCGGAATGCCCGGGCTGCGGGGGCGAGCAATTCGTCCGGGCCTCGCTCTTCAGCTCGCAGGGCTTCGCCGGCGATCAACCCCACGATGCCGAGCCGCAACGGCCGGACTGGCTCGGCGAGGCGCGCGCCGGGCTCCTGGGCGAGCCGGGCGAGTACCTCGCCTACGAGGCAGACGAAGGCGTGGCCGTTCTCGCGCTCACCCGCGAATGGACGCGGATCGGGCGTAGCCTGGCGGCCGAGCTGCGCTTCGACGATCCCACCGTGTCACGCCGCCACGCCCTGGTCGTTCGCCAGCCCGACGGGGTGCGCGTGCTCGACGACCGCAGTCTGAATGGCGTCTTCGTCAACGGTCGACGCGTGGAGTGGCACACGCTCAAGGATGGCGACGAGGTGCTCGTGGGACGCCACAGCCTGCGGTTCATCGACACGAGCGATATGCCGGCGCCACTGGGCGCCACCCCACGCCCTGCGCAGGCGGTCCCCCACTGAGCTTGACCGGGCGCCGCTACGCGTCCGTCTATAGTCGCCCGGATGGGAGCCACGATCGCGATCCTCTCCCAGAAGGGCGGGACCGGCAAGACCACGACGGTGCGCACGCTGGCGGACATCTTCCGCCGCGCGGGCCTGGAGACGCTGGCCGTCGACCTCGA
>JBBSIW010000269.1:0-3852 GCA_038231895.1 Solirubrobacterales bacterium
ACCTCGGCGGCGACTACTACAGCCGCCGCAACCCCGAACGCCAAACCAAACGCCTCGTCGCCCACCTCGAACGACTCGGACACACCGTCACCCTGCAGGAGGCCACTGCCGCATAGGGCTCAGCCGGGTTTTCCCCTTAGTAGCGAGAGGAGGAGTGCATCACGGGATGGGTCGTTCGTGGCGGTCGGCGGCTAGCGCTCCGATGACAGTTTGCAGCCAGGCGCGTTCGTCGGGGCCGGCGTGGCGCATGCGTCTGAGCGCCCAGTCGGTCATGGCGTCGCGTCCGCCGATCGCTGAGTAGGGGCCGGTGACCGCGTAGCGACCGTCGGCGAGCACCCATAGGCCGCCGGGCTCGTCGCGGCGGATGCGTAGTTGCTCGATCACCGGCTGGCCGCGGATAGTGGAGCGGCGTGCGGGGTCACCGTCGCTTTCGCGCCAGGGCCAGGAGGAGAAGACGGGCTGGTGGCCGACCCGCCTGGGGGCGGGGCGGGGGGCTGGGCCGACGGGCCCTTCGCGCCAGCGGTCGGTGAGGGCGTGCACGTTGCGGGCGGATTCTTGGCGCACGAGCACGTGCAGGATGTCGCCGGCGCGCAGACTGGTGGTCCCGCGTGGCGGGACCGCCTGCTCGCCGCGCACGATCACGTTGACCACGGCATCGCGGGGAAGCGCGAGGTCCCGGACCCGGGCACCGACGATCGCATCGCCAGCGTCGATTGGGTATTCGAGCACCTCGGCGCCGAGGCGGCGGATGGTTCCGGCCTCGGTGAGCGGGCGGGGCAACGCCGGCTCATTGGTGGTCATCCCTAGGCGCCTGGCCAACGGCTCGAGCGTCGTGCCCTGCACCAGGGTGGAGAGGACGACGGCGAAGAAGACGATGTTGAAGAACTCTTTGCTGTCGGGCACGCCGGCGATGACGGGAAACGTCGCCAGTACGACCGGTACGGCGCCGCGCAGGCCGGCCCACCCGAGCAGCACCCGCTCCCGTGCGCTGTAACGTCCGATGGCGGTGGCGAGCACAGTGGCCACGGGACGTGCGACGAACATGAGCACCAGGGCGAGCGCAGTACCCTCGACCGCCACGCTGCCCAGCTGCGAAGGAAACACGAGCAAACCCAGGACCACGAACATCGCCAGCTGCGCGACCCACGCCAGGCCCTGATGAAACACGGTGATCGTCTGCTTGGCCGGGATCGCAGCGCTCCCGAGCGCCAGGCCGACCAGGTACACCGCGAGGAACCCGGAGCCATCGAGGCTGGCGGCCCCGCCGTAGGCCAGCGCAGCGACCGAGAGCGAGGCGACCGGGTAGAGCCCCGGGGTGGCCAGCCGCACACGCCGAAACCCTTCGACCGCCAGCCACCCGATCCCGACCCCCACGGCCAGCCCGATCCCCAACTGCTGAGCCAGCAGTCCAACCATGTCTAGCAGGCCGTAGTCCGGGCGCTGGATCCATTCGATGAACCCGAGCACCAGCAGCACCGCGACCGGGTCGTTGAACCCCGCCTCGCCCTCCAGCGTCCGCGCCAGCTTGCGCCGCAGCGTCGACTCACGAAGCAGCGCGAAGACCGCCGCACCGTCAGTGGAGGCGACCACTGATCCCACCAGCAATCCTTCCAGCGTCGAGAAGCCAAACAGCCACGCAGCGCTGAGCCCAGCGATCACCGCCGTGACCAACGTGCCCACCAGCGCAAGGCTGACCGCCGAGCTCAGGACAGGGCGGATCTCCGCCACTCCCGCCGTGAGCCCGCCCTCGAACAGAATCAACGCCAAGGCGATGATGCCCACCAGCCGCGCGAGCTCGTAGTCCTCGAAATCAAGCCAGCCCAGCCCGTCGGAGCCAACCAGCATCCCCACCCCCAGAAACAGCACCAGTCCGGGAATCTGCACCCGCCCCGCGACCAGCGAAGCGACCAAAGCACCAGCCAACAACGCCCCCGCGACAAAGATCAGCTCGGCGTCCCCCACACCAGAACGATCCCATGCACCCCCGGCGTGCTCAGCGATGACCGTCGACCCAAGGGTGACACCCAGCCTGCGTCATGCGCCACACCGGACCAGCTGGCCGGCGCGAAGTGCAGCCGGGACAGATCACTCCACGCGCGTCCCCCTTGAAGAACATTGCATAAACGCTTCGCCTAAGAATGTCGCTTTCGGCGGACAAGCGGGCGTCTCCGGGGGGAGGAACGAGACGCCCGCGTCGGACGAGAAGCGGGCCTCTCCGCCCCACTCCCGCGCTACTGGGCTTAAGCGGAAGCGGCCATCCCCCTTTGCAGCTCGAACGCCGACCGGCGTCTGGCTCTCCACGGTTGCTCATGAGCTCGGTATCTCGTAGCGTCACGTTTGAGCCTCACGTTCGCGTTGCTGTGGAGGGGATGGATGGGTGCAGATCTCGAGAAGGTTCTGGAGGACTATCACCGCGCGATTGAGGCGGTGATCAGGGGAGATCCAGCGCCCCAGGAGCGCCTGTGGTCCCGGCGTGACGATGTGACGCTCGCTAACCCCCTAGGTCCGCCCGCGCTCGGGTGGACCGAAGTGTCGAACGCTCTCCGCCGCGCGGTCTCTCAGCTCAGCGACGGCGAAGCGCTCACGTTCGAGCGGATTGCCGAGAATTCCAGCGAGGACCTCGCTTACACCCTCGAGATCGAGCGATGCCGGGTAAAGGTCGGAGGCGCCCGTGAGACGGCGCCTTCGTCCCTTCGCGTGACAACGATCTTCAGGCGCGAGGAGGCCGGCTGGAAGGTCCTTCATCGTCACGCCGACCCAATCACCACACCACGGCCGATCGAGTCGGTGGTCGAGGACTAGCGGCACCCCTCGGCGGCGACGCACCTTGTGCTTCAGACAAGACGCAAGATCCCGACACCACGCTCGATGCGCCACCGGTCCGCGCGAAAAGCGGTAGCGGCGGCACAGCCCGCAGAGACGATCGCTCCCGGCGCCAAGCGATAACGCGACCAGCGCTGAAAGAGCCTTGCGCCAGGTCGATTCCGGCGACTCATGTGCTACCGTGACGCACATGAGTAAGGTTGTCGGCGTCAGGGAGCTTCGTCAACACCTCTCTCGCTACCTCGCCGAGGTCAAGGAAGGCGAGAGCTTCATGGTGACCGAGCGCGGGCGTGAGGTGGCGCGTCTTACGCCCTCGGGCCCGCCAGACTCGCCGCTTGGCAGGCTCATCGCCGAACGCGGCGCGACCGTGCCAACCGCTGACCTCGCGGCCCTCGGCGCTCCAGAGCGCGGTCCGGTCAAGGGACCGCCCAGTAAGACCGTGCTCGAAGAGCTCCGCGAGGAGCGCCTGTAGCGGGTCGGCTCGCGTATTTGGACAGCTCGGCATACGTCAAGCTCCCGCTCGCCGAGCCAGAGTGCGATGCGCTACGGACGGAGCTCGGGCGCTGGGAGGGCTACGTTTCGAGCGTGCTTCTGTCGGTCGAAGCCGTTCGGGCTTGCGCACGCTACGGACCCGACTATGCCAACCAGGCACGAGCGGGTCTCGCCGGGCTTGCGCTGCTGCCGATCGACGAGACCGTGCGCGATTCCGCCGCTCGCCTCGAACCACAAAGCCTGCGCAGCCTCGACGCCCTGCATCTTGCTACCGCCCTCAGCCTCGGCGACGACCTCGGCGTCATGATCGCCTACGACAAGCGCCTACTCGACATCGCCACCCAACACGGCATCCCGACTGCGAACCCGCACTGACGGACCTCCTGCGCGCCGTTCAGGTCAGCTTGCCGATCTTGAAGATCTTGGTCCCGCAGTCGGGGCAGAAGCCCTGGATCGCCGGGCGACCGTTCTTCATGGTCACCTGCTGGGCGTCCTTGATCTCAACCTTCTTGCGTTCCTTGACGCAGTATCCCTCGG
>JBBSIW010000270.1:0-3846 GCA_038231895.1 Solirubrobacterales bacterium
GGACGGCGGCGGGCCGGCCGCCCATGATCCGGCGGTGCGCTGCTCGCAGGTAGTCCTCGAGCGCGTCCGCGTCGTCCGGGGCGAGCTCCCCGAGCCGGGCGTCGGCGTGCCCAGGATGTCGTGGGCGTCGGCCGGGCGCTGCGGCGGCACGCGGCCGGCGAAGACGATGTCCTCGGCCTCCTCGACCGCGAAGACGGTTCCTTCGATCCAGTTGGAGAAGTAGGCCTCGAAGAACGCGAAGAGCCGTCGCGGGTCCGGCGGTGCGCCGCGCTCGGCGAAGGTCTCGGCCGCGAGCTCCCTCCGGAGGGTCTCGAAGAGCGCAAGCCACTCGGTGTCATAGGGGAGGCCGGCCCGCCGAGCGCGCCCCGCACTGGTCCGCAGATCGGCGTCGCGGGTACCGAGCAGCGCGCCGACGAGCTCGCCGAGGCGGACGAACTGCGCATGCGAGTCGAGCGCGGGGGCGATCACGCGCGCCTGGTCGCGCAGCTCGTTGAGCGCATCAGGCCCATGGATGCGCGCAAGCCGGTCGAGGCGCTCCTCGAGCTCCTCCCGGCGCAGCGTCCGGGACACGCTCGCCCGAGCGCGAGAGGGGCGCAGGTTGTCCAGGGCGATGCGCGCCGGGCTGGCCATCCGCAGCCCCGCGAAAGGCACGTCTCCGGCCACCGGCCCGGGACCGGTCCAGAGGTTGTCCCGACCGGGACAACCTCCATCTGCGCCCGCGCGTGGCGGAGTGGTGGCTGCCGGACGAGTTCGCGTTCATCGACGAGGCTGCCCAAGACGAGCGTAGGCAAATCCGACAAGAGGCTGTGGACTCAATTGGAGCAAGGCACGCTCGCCCGTCGCGTGCGCGTGGGCGCGGGCGCGGGCGCGGCGGGCTAATCTGCTTTCGCGCGGCCGCGGCACTAGAGCGGTGCAACGTGTGCGATGGTCCCCTACGAACTGCGCGCAGTCCAACCTTTGGTAGGAGTAGCTTTGGAGCATCGCAAGCTGGTGACGGAGGCCCTTGGAACGGCTCTGCTCGTGTTCGTGGCGGTGGGGGTCGCCACGCTGAGTTTTGGCTTCAAACTGACGGGATCCTCGCCGGCGGCCGGGATCGCCGTGACGGCGCTCGCGTTCGGCTTTGTGCTCCTCGCGCTGGCTTATACGCTCGGTCCGATCTCGGGTTGTCATGTCAACCCCGCAGTGACGCTCGGATTCGTCGTGTCCGGGCGCATGTCGCTTGGCGAGGCCGTCGGTTACTGGGGCGCGCAGTTTGCCGGCGGCATCGCCGGCGCCCTGGTGCTCTGGGGCATTTTCTCAGGCGCGCCGGGTTATTCACGCTCGGGGGTGGGTCTCGGCGCCGACGGATGGGGGCCGAAGGGGTCGATGATCGGGATCGGCGCCGGCGGCGCGTTCGTCACCGAGGTCGTGCTGACCTTCATCTTCGTCCTGGTCGTCCTCGTGGCCACCAGTCGCGTCGGTTCACCAGGCTTCGCGGGCCTCGCGATCGGCCTGGCTCTCAGCGTGGTGCACCTGATCGGCATCCCGCTGACCGGCACCTCGGTCAACCCCGCGCGAAGCCTCGGCCCGGCGTTGATTGTCGGCGACAAGGCCCTGTCGCAGCTGTGGCTGTTCATCGTCGCCCCGCTCGCCGGCGGGGCGCTCGCGGCGTTGCTCTACCGCTACCTGATCCCAACCGAGCCGGTGGCTACGACCACGGCCGTCGCAGAGGGAGACGTCGAGCGCACAACCGCCACGCCGTGACGCTGGGCGACTCGGTGGCAGCCTGCGAGCACCACCCGAGATGAGCTACCGGACGCGCCGAGGTTGTCCCGTAGCTCGTAGAACTTGTAGGTGGCGGTCCTCCCGCCTCGTCCGGCTCCGTTGGGAGCGTGACGAGCGGCGAACAAGTCCACGAGGACAGGAGGACCGTAGACCACGAGGCCGACGAGCAGGTCGGCGCGCAGCGCTTTGAGGCGCTGCCTGAGCGGGTGCAGGAGGCGCTCGGCGAACTGGCCGGCGCGGCGAAGGAGGGGCTGCTGGCGCTGAGCGTGGGCGTCGGGCTCGGCGTGCTGGGCGAGCTGATGGCAGAAGAGGTCGACGAGGTCGTCGGCCCCAAGGGCCGCCACGACCCGGACCGGATGGCGGTGCGTCACGGCAATGAGGCCGGCGAGGTCACGCTGGGCGGGCGGCGCGTGCCGGTCGAGCGCCCCCGGGTCCGCGCCAGCGACGGGTCGGGCGAGGTGCCGCTGGCCACCTACGCGCACTTCGCTGACCGCGATCCGCTGACCCGGGTGGTGCTCGAGCAGATGCTCGCGGGCGTGTCGACCAGGCGCTTCTCGCGCACGCGCGAGCCGGTCGGGCAGGCCGTCACCGACGCCGAGCGCTCGACGAGCAAGAGCGCGGCGTCGCGCGAGTTCGTCGGGCGCACGCGCGAGCACCTGCACGCGCTCATGTCGCGCTCGCTCCAGGATGTCCGCCTGGCGGCGCTGATGCTCGACGGCATCGATCTGAAGGGCCGCTGCTGCGTCGTCGCGCTGGGCATCACCACCGACGGCGTGAAGGTCCCGCTCGGGCTGTGGGACGGCTCGACGGAGAACAAGACCGTCGCGCGTCACCTGCTCTCAGACCTCGTCGAGCGCGGCCTGGACGTCGAACAGGGCGTCCTCGTCGTCCTCGACGGTGGCAAGGCGCTGCGGGCCGCCGTCGACGAGGTGCTCGGCCCCGTGCCGGTCCAGCGCTGCATCCGCCACCGGAACGCAACGTCCTCGACCACCTGGCCGAGCGCGACCGCCCGGCCGTCAAGCGGCGCCTGCGGGCGGCCTGGAAGCTCACCGACGAGCAGGCCGCCCGCGAGCGCCTCGCCCTCCTCGCCGGCGAGCTCGAGCGCACGCATCCCGGCGCCGCCGCGTCGCTCAGGGAGGGCCTAGACGAGACGCTGACGCTCCAGCGGCTCGGGATCGACGGGCAGCTCTGCAAGACCCTGAGCTCGACAAACCCGATCGAGTCGATGATCGAGATCGTCCGGCGCACCAGCCGCAACGTCAAACGCTGGCAGTCGGGCGACATGTGCCTCCGGTGGACCGCCGCCGGGATGCTCGAAGCCGAGCGCCAGTTCCGCAAGATCAGCGGCTACAAGCACCTCGCCCAGCTCGCCGTCGCCGTCGAGCGCCACGTCACCGCTCAGCGCGCCGCCGTCACCGCCCCGGCCGCGCCGCCAGCTACGCTCGCGACCACACGCTGATCACCGGGCCGCCACCGCGAAATTCCACGGGGACCGGGACAACCTCCGGGTGTCCTCCGCCGCGCCGCGACCGGTCACAGACTCCTGTTCGGCACCAGGCTCCTAGTAAGTTCAGGCGACCGGATCTTCGATGGCGACCGCGAGGCGGACGCAGATACATCGGGCCCACGCTGGCCCAAGTCGTGCTCGCCGTCTCCTCTGGCCCCGTCAGGGTCTACCGTGAATGCGATCCGAAGACGGCTTCCGCAACCCTGACCCGCTCGCGATCTACCCCAAAAAGACATGGCCACCGTTCTCATCACTGGAAGCGGCGGGCTTATCGGCTCCGAATGCGTGAGCCACTTCGTCGAGCACGGCCACGACGTGGTCGGGCTCGAGAACGATATGCGCTCGCGCTTCTTCGGCTCGGACGCCTCGACCGCCCCCATGACGCGCCGGCTTGTCGAGCGCTATCCGGGCTTCCGATCGCTGGCGATCGACATCCGCGATGCGGAGGCGGTCGACCGGGTCGTGGCCGAACACCGGCGCGCTCTGGACCTCATTGTCCACACCGCAGCCCAGCCCTCACACGACTGGGCAGCCTCCGACGTGCAGACCGACTTCGGCGTCAACGCCAACGGGAC
>JBBSIW010000271.1:0-3839 GCA_038231895.1 Solirubrobacterales bacterium
CCGAGCTGACCAAGGTGGCGCTGGCCTCCACGGCGATGGCGGCAGCGATGCTGGCCGCGATCGCCCTGATCGACGCGGCGCTCGGCCGGGGAGGGGCGCGAAACCTGTTGGAGCTCGTCGGCGGCGGGGCCGTCGGACTGGCCGTGTTCGTGGGGGTCGCCTGGATGCTGCACGTGCGCGACATGGCGTTCTTCGTCGACCTCATCCCGTCGCGGTTTCGCTCTGCGAAACAGATCGGACGGTAAGGTCGCCTCATGCCTCGCAACTGGCGAAACCTGGCGACGCCGCTCTTCGTGGTCGGGCTCGTGCTCTTCGTCGTGGCCATCCTCGGTGGAGGAAACGTGGTCTTTGGGCTCGCCGACCTCCTGATCGGTGCGGCGATCGGTCTGTACGCCGCCCAGGGCGCTCCCCCCGGCGCCCGCTCGCCGCAGGTCTTTGTCATCGGGCTCGCCATCGCCTCCGTGGCGGCGATCCTGGACGGACTGCTCACCCTCGCCGACCAGACCGCGATCACCGGCGCACTCACGTTCGTCGTTGTCGGGGGCGCCGTCATCGCGCTCGTCGGGTCCGGGCCCCCGCGGCGCTAGACCCGCCTGCGATCCTGGCGGGGTCGCCCTTCTGCTCGCCCTCATCATCAACCTCCCCAAGAACGTCGGCTACCCGATCCTCGGCCTGCTTGTCGGCTTCGAGTCCGCCGGAGTCCCCGTCCCCGGTGAGACGGCATTGGTCGCATCGAGCGTGTTGGCAAAGCACGGCGAGCTTGAGATCGGGGTGGTGATCATGATCGCCGCGGCTGCGGCGATCATCGGCGACAACCTCGGCTACCTGGTCTCACGCCGCGTGGGCCGGCGCCTCCTGGAGCGCCCCGGGCGCCGGCAGCAGCGCCGGCTGGAGCTCCTGGCTCGGGGAGAGATGTTCTTCGATCGCCACGGGCCCAAGGCAGTGTTCCTGGGCCGCTGGATCGCCGGGCTGCGCGTGTGGGCATCGTGGTTGGCGGGGATCACCGAGATGCCGTGGCGCTCGTTCGTCCTCTGGAACGCGCTCGGGGGCATCAGCTGGGCGATCACGGTGGGCCTCGCCGGCTACCTGCTCGGCGAAGCCGCCGAGAAGATCCTGCAGAGCGCCGGCATCGGCGCGCTCGTCGTGGCGGCGGTCGTGCTCGTCGCGTTCTACGTGTACCTCCATCGACGACGCGGGCACGCGTCCTCGGCCGCGCCGGCCCCCGAGCCCGAACCGCACCCCGACAAGCCCTAGTCTTCCTTTCGGGCTGCCTCTATTGCCTGCTCGCGGGTCGCGACGATCGTGAACGTCGCGCTCGTTCCGGTGACGTCGAACAGGCGCAGCACCGATGGATTGGTGCAGGCGAGCACGAGCCGACCGTCCTTGCGCCTCACCCGCCGAAGCCCGTTGAGGAGCACCATCAGCCCCGTCGAGTCCAGAAACGTCAGCTCGCTGAGATCGATCACCAGAGCCGTGCATCCGGAGTCCATCGCCTCCCGGAGGGCGTCCCCGAACTCAGGCACGGTGGCGACGTCCAGCTCGCCCCGCAGGGCGATCACATGGGTTCGAGCGTCGGGCGTGTCTTGCGTGAGCTGAAGTGCAGGCGACAAGTTCTTGGGTTCGGCATCGGGGTCGCGCTGTCGGCTACCCAACCGCTCAGCGAGGGCGCTTGTCAAGGGGGCGAAGGATGAACGAGTCTAAGCTTGGGTTCGTGCCGATCGCAACGCTGACCACTTGAAAGGACATTCCATGCCACTGTTCTTTTTCACCGTAGAGCAGCAGGAACGTGCAATCGTCGAGCGGTTCGGCAAGTTCGTCCGCGTCGCCGGCCCCGGGCTTCAGCGTAAGTCACCGTTCGTCGAGGCTGTCGCCGGCCGCATGAGCCTGCAGGTCGAGCAGCTGAACGCGGACATCGAAACCAAGACCAGGGACAACGTGTTCGTGGTCGTCAAGCTCGCGATCCAGTACATGGTCGACGGCGATGAGGAGAAGGTCAAGGACGCCTTCTACAAGCTCGACGACCCCGAGGTGCAGATGAAGTCCTACGCCTTCGACGTGGTCCGCTCCCACATCCCGACGATGGACCTCGACGAGGCATACGCCGACGCGGACACCATCGCCAAGCACATTCAGGACACCCTGCAGACGCAGATGGCGGACTACGGCTACGACATCATCAAGGCGCTGATCACCAACATCGAGCCCGACCAGCGCGTCAAGGACGCGATGAACAACATCAATGCCGCGCGTCGCAACCAGGAGGCTGCGACGGCCCAGGGCGAGGGCGACAAGACGCTGCGGATCAAGAAGGCCGAGGCGGAGTCAGAGGCGATGCGCCTGCACGGCGAGGGGGTGGCGGCAGAGCGAAAGGCAATCGCCCAAGGACTCAAGGACTCCCTGGCTCTGATCGCCGACGAGAGCGGCGTCGACGCCAAGGAGGCGATGGGGCTGGTCGCTCTGACCCAGTACATGGACACGATCCGCTCCGTGGGCGAGCACGGCAACATGACCACGCTCCTGCTGCCTCATTCGCCGGCTTCAGTCGGTTCGTTGATGGACCAGGTCCAAGAGGGCATGCTCACGGGCAACCTTGCCGCCGACGCCGCGAGAGGCCGCGGTTACGGCGGGGGGAGCATGCGTGCGCCGTCCGGGCAGGTCTCTCCGCCGAGCCCCGGGGCGAGCCAGTCCTAGAGCACCACGGCGAGGGCTTCGGCGATGGGCGACGGCAGCCAGGGCATGGTGACGTTCCTCGGGGTCGCCGCTGACAGGCGGCTGCTGGACGAGGACCTCGCCAACCTGCCCGAAGCCGAGCAGCATCACGAGCCTCCTATCTCGACTCACAGGCATGAGCGGCTCGTCGCGGGGGGATCGCTCCTGACTGGCGCCACCTTGATCGGCGGGGCGGCGGCGGCGCTCTACGGCGCCTGGCAGCTTCTTTTCCATGCCGGCGGCGCTTTCGAGGCCACCCTCGCCGTGATCGGACTCCTGCTCGCCGGCACGCATTGGGGGTGGGTGCACGTCGCCGAGTACGTCGGTCTGACCTTCGACGCACGTCAAGAACGCGTGACCGACGAGCGCAGGCGTGACTGGCTCGCAAGCATTCAGCCGTACCCGCGCTTCAGCGTTTCGACGAGCGTGCTCAACGACGCCTCGACACGCGTCGAACGCGTCCTGCACCAGCCGGTCCTGACAGCGCGCCATACGTTCACGTTCGTCCGCGAGACGGACGCCGAGAAGATCTGCGACGCCCACGCCTCGGCCGAGGTCATCGCCGCCACTGTCGAGACGATGCGCCGGCAGGCACGGCTCGAGACCGACCGTCTGAGCGGGCTCTGGGAAGCCGCCTCAACCGCCTACGCGGCGGCGCTGTTCAGCGCCCACGACGACCAGCAGCGACTCGCCGCACAGCGGGCCGCGGCCACCGCGCTCTCCGAGCACATCAACGCCTCGCTGCTGGACCCCCCGCTGGTCGAGTAGCCGGGTCAGGCCTCCCAGCGAAAGCCCGTCGCACTGGGTGTCGGCGGCAGCGGGCTGACCGCCAGCCCCGGTTGCGGATCGGGGAGGTTGTAGCCGCCCGGCGCCACGTCGTTCGGCGTTTCCGGGTGAAACAGCGAGGCGAGGTACTGGATCTGGCCGCGGCCGGGGCCGAGCTCGAACTGGCCCCCCCCATAGGCTCCGATGCCGCGCGCCGCGCAATAGTCGTAGGCGTCGCACAGCGACCGCAGCCCTCCGAGGCGCGAGGGCTTGAGGTTGATCATCTTCGGCGGGAAGGGCAGCGCCTCGATGTCGGCCACCGAGTGGATCGGTGCGTCCCAGGTGATGCGGTCGCGGTGGGCCAC
>JBBSIW010000272.1:0-3810 GCA_038231895.1 Solirubrobacterales bacterium
GCGAAGGAGCGCAGGCAATTCGGCAAGCCGATCGCGGCCTTCCAGGGCATCCAGTTCAAGCTGGCCGACATGGAGACCCAGTGCGCGGCGGCCCGCGAGCTGCTCTACAAGGCCTGCGCGAAGGTCGACCGCCGGGAGCGCGACATGGGCAAGTACTCGGCCATGGCCAAGCTCTTCTGCTCCGACGTGGCGATGGCGGTCACCGTGGAGGCGGTGCAGGTTCTCGGCGGCTACGGCTACGTGAAGGAGTATCCGGTCGAGCGCTTCCTGCGCGACGCCAAGGTCACTCAGATCTATGAGGGCACCAACGAGATCCAGCGCCTGGTGATCGCGCGGTCGCTGTGAGCCCGTCGCTGCGCCGCGTCCTGGCGGCCGCCGGCATCGCCCTGTCGCTCGGCCTGGCCTTCATCGCGCTGGCGCACGGGTTCTCCGACTTCTTTCCGCTGCGTGCACTCGAGGGCATCGCCGTGTTCGTCGCCGGCGCGTGCGTGATCGGCGGCCCGATGGTCTGGCTTGCCCTGCGGCTCGCCGACTGGCGCGATCCGGAATCGGAGGAGGACTTCGAGCGCATCGTCGTGCGCTCCGAGCGACTGGCGCGCGACGACCTCGCCGCGGAGCCCGACGAGGGTGAGTTCCTCGAGCTCGACCCCTACGACGACGACGAGTTCGCGGAGCTCGTGCGCGACGCGCTGGACGAGCTGCCCGACTGGGCGCGTGCGGCGCTGGCGCGCAACGTAGCCGTCGTGGTCTCGGACGGTGGTAGCAAGCGGGGCGCCTATGGCCTCTATCACGGTGACGGCGTGGCCCGCGACGATGCCGCCGATCGCATCGTCATCTATCGCGACACGCTGCGGCGCGACTTCGGCCACGACCCCGGCGAGCTGCACGAACAGGTCGTGCGCACGGTGCGCCACGAGCTCGCGCACCACCTAGGCTGGAACGAGCTCGGCGTGCGCGACCTGGGCCTGTGAGGCCCAGGTCGGCCGGGCTAACCCCGGCGCCCGAAGTCCGTCGTGTACGTGGCGCCCTGGCTGCCGCCGCGTACTGGCGTCCCGTAGACCACGCCGATTCCGATGTCCCGGAACGCGCCCTGCAGGATGTTGGCGCGGTGACCGGGACTGTGCATCCACATCCGCACCATCGAGGCCGGGCTGGCCAACGAGGCCTGGCCCCAGCCGATGTTCTCGCCCACCATCCACGCGTGGGCGCCGCGGAGGTAGCCCGCGCTGCGAATCCGGCCCGCTGGCGCGGAGCCGTTGCTCGAGCTGTGCGAGAAGAGGTTGCTCGCGACCATGTCGTTGCTGTGGCTGCGCGCCGCACGCCCCAAGCGGGAGTTCGCGCGCAGCGGACGCAGCCCGTGCTGGGCGCGCTCGCGATTGAGCAGGCAAAGTGTCACATGCGCCGCCACGTCGGTATTGACCGAGCTGGGCATGGCCGTCGCGCCGGCGCACGCGGATGCAGCCGCCGGAGCCGCCGGTACGAGCAGACCGGCGAGGCAGACCAGAGGAAGTAAGCGGCGCAGCAAAGGCATGAGCGATCAAGGCAGCCATCGGCCATGCCTGTCCGCGCTTGAGGCGCCGCGCGGCGCGTGTGGACGAACGTTGGGTGGCTGCGCTGCTGGTCGCGCGGGCGCTCAGCGGCGCCCGGCGAGCGTGATCGCGAACAGCTCCTGGGGATCGGTGTACCAGCCGCGCAGCGTGAGTCCGGCGGCCGCGTAGTCGCGCTGCAGACGTCGGCGGGTGAACTTGGCGCTGACCTCGGTGCGCAGCTCCTCGCCGGCGGCGAACTCGACCTGGAGGTCGAGCGCGACGAGGTTGACGATGCAGGGCCGCCGTGCGCGCAGGCGCATCTCGACCCATTGCCGACGGCGATCGAAGAAGGCGACATGCTCGAAGGCCTGCGGGTCGAAGTCGGCGTCGAGCTCGCGGTTCATCACGTGGAGCACGTTGCGGTTGAACTCCGCCGTCACTCCCGCAGCGTCGTTGTAGGCGCCCTCGATCACCGCGGGGTCCTTGACCAGGTCGGTTCCCAGCAGCAGGTGGTCGCGGGGGCCGAGAAGGGCCGCGAGGTCGCGCAGCATTCGCCGCCGCGTACCGGGCGGGAAGTTGCCGATCGTCCCGCCGAGGAACGCCACGATTCGCGGCTCGTCCTCGCGCGGTGGGGGGAGGTGGTCGAGATGGCGTTCGAAGTCGCCGACGACGCCGTGTACGCGGAGCCCGGGGTAGGCCTCGGTCAGTTCCTGGGCCGCCTGTGCGACGACGCTCTCCGAGACATCCACGGGGACGTAGCGCAGCGCCGATTGCCGGCCGTTGCCCATCGCGTCGAGGAGGAGCCGGGCCTTGGCGCTCGCGCCGCAGCCCAGCTCCACGAGCTCGGTAGGGTCACCGGCGCGGCGTACGATGTCTTGGGCCTCGGTCGTGAGAATCGCCAGCTCCGTGCGCGTCGGGTAGTACTCGGGCTGCTCGCAGATCGCCTCGAAGAGCTCGGAGCCGCGCGCATCGTAGAAGTGCTTGGGGGGCAGCTCCTTGAACGGCCGCGTGAGGCCGTCGAGCACGTCGTCGGCCAGGCGCCGCTCGGTGCCCTGGTTCAGCGGTGCCTCGATCGTGATCGAGGCAGCCGGGTCGGCGATGCGCGCCATCAGCTCGGGTCCGCCGCGATTCGAAAGCCGGCGAAGATCTGGCGACGGGCAGGGTAGTCCCAGTTTCGCACCGTCGGCGTTGCCACGCGACCGCTGGTTGCCCATGAGCCGCCGCGCAGGACGCGGTAGTCGGTGCCGAAGAAGACCTCGGAATACTCGCGGTAGGGGTAAGGGCGAAAGTCCGGATAACCCTCGAAGTGGCTGGAGGTCCACTCCCACGCGTCGCCGAGCATGCCCATGCAGCCGCTGGGCGCGGCGCCTGCCGGATAGGCCCCCGCCGGAGCAGGCCCCAGGGCCGTGGGGTCGAGCGTCGCGCGGTCGGGATCGGGAGCCTCCTCGCCCCACGGGAACTGCCGTACGGCTCCCCGCTCCTGGTCCCAGGTCGCCGCCTTCTCCCACTCGAGCTCGGTGGGGAGGCGAGCGTCGTGGGCTCTGGCGAAGGCGTCGGCCTCGAACCAGGAGACGTGGACGACGGGCTTGTGGTGATCGAGCGGCTCGTATCCTGTGATGCGCCACTCGCGCCCGTCCTCTGTCCAGTTCATGGGACGCGTGATGTCGTACTGCTCCTTCCAGCTCCAGGCCTCCTCGCGCCAGAGCTCACGGCGCTCATATCCCCCGCCCTCCACGAAGTGCAGGAAGGTCCCGTTGGTGATCGGTGTGCGTCCCATGCGAAAGCCACCGACCTCAACGTGTTGGCGCGGGCGCTCGTTGTCGTAGGCAAAGCCCCCGGCTGGCGCGCCGATCTCACACGGTCCGGCTGCCACGTCCACGAGCTCGAGCCCGGTGTGATGCTCGCTCGGCGCCGCCGGCAGCTCGCGCCTCCCCGGCGGTAGATAGTCCGGCAGCCGTGCCAGCCCGATCGTCTGCATCATGGTCTCCTGGTGCTGGTACTCGTGGCGGAGCACCATCTCGGCAAGCAGGCCGTCTCCCGGTCCGCGCTCGTCGATCAGCTCGAGCACACGGTGGCGTACCTGGGCCAGGTAGTCACGTGCGTCGCTGCAGCCGAGGTGGGGGAGATCGCCGCGCTGCGCCCGCGGCGTCTCGAAGGCGTCGTAGACCTCGGCGAGGTCACCCCGGAGCATGGCCTCGCCGCCGAGGCGATGTACGAGCCAGAGGTCCTCGAACGCGGCGATATGGCCCAGGTCCCACACGAGCGGGCTCATGAGCGCCGA
>JBBSIW010000273.1:0-3771 GCA_038231895.1 Solirubrobacterales bacterium
CCGACATGCTCGCCGCGCTGCGCCGCGAGCTCATCCACCACGAATACTTCGCACAAGCACCCGCCACGACCACCAACCCACAAATCACGCCCACCCCACCACCGGCAGTACTCGCCGCCGCCTGAGATCACGAAAGTCGAGAGAAGCATGTACTGCATTGATTCCTCCTTTGCCGATTATGGTCGTCTCTACGACGAACGGGAGGGGTGCGAATCGACAGGTCGGCGCGAACTGCTGTCTGACAGGAAGGCCGTAGTCTCGCCTCGGTGATCGTCAGCGACTCGTTCGTGATCGCGGACTGGACGGATCCGGGCACCCATCCTGGTCGCCCGATCGCCGGTCTGCACCTACACCGTTGCGACGACGAGGCCTGGATCGTGCTCGAAGGTCGCCTCGGGTTCCGCGTCGCCGACGAGGAGCGCGAGGTCGGCGCAGGCGAGTCGCTTCTCGTCTCGCGCGGTACCCCGCACTCCTACTGGAACCCGGCGGCGGAGCCCGCCCGCTACCTGCTCGTGATGACTCCGCGGATCCACCGGCTGATCGAGGCGCTGCACGCCGGCGACCGCTCCGACTTCGGACGGATCTTCGAGGAGCACGAGTCCGAGCTCCTCGAGTAGCGAACGGTTTGCGCGCCGTCGCTAGGCGGCGCCTCTGGTCCGCGGCTTGCTCTCGCGCATGGCCTTGACCGCCGCGGCGATCTCCTCGGCCTCCAGCACGTCGGCCATCACACCGATCTGGTCTTCCCAGACGGCGTCGTCGATCTGGCTGCGGAGCTCGTCCTCGAGCACGTGGTACACGGAGAGGCCCAACTGGGCCTCGGCCAAGGCGCCTGCATAGGTCGGATCGCCGAGCACGACTGTCTCGGCGGCGATCTCAGCGCTTTCGGGGTCCGGCGCGCCCAGGACCACCAGCAGCTGCTCGGGTCCGTGCTCGTCGGCGAGACGCTTGATCGTTTCCTGGCTATTGAGGTCCATGGCCCCCGAGGCCGTTCAGACGAAGCACTCCGTGGACGCGAAGGCCACGTTGCCGCCTGCGCTCTTCACGCATGCGGCGATCGCGGGGCCTGCCACGCCGTCGCGCTCACCGAGCACGATGATCTGCTTGCCGTCGAACATGGGGTCTAGCTCACCTCCTCCTTGATCTCATCGAGGCTCTGATCGAGCCATTGACGTAGCTCTGCCGGGCTGATCGTAGACGCCGACAGCCGCGCCACCTCCGATCCGTCCTGCATTAGGAGAAAGGTGGGCAAGGCGTGCACGCCCAGCTTGATGCAGACCCGCCGAGCCTTCGGCGCCTCCAGCTTGACCACATGGAGGTCCTCGCGCGCCTGCGCCAGCTTCTCGACGTGTGGCATGAGCGCCAGGCAGGGCCGGCAGTCGGGTCCCCATACGTCCACGAGCGTCGTCCCGCTTGCGACGAGCTCGTCGAAGTTCTCGCGCGTAGCCTCGCTCAGTGCTCCCACGGGGTCAGCCTCCCTCTTCGTTGTTGCGCTCCAGTATCACGCTCATGCCGTCGGACTGCTCCGACATCCGGCCCAGGAACAGGCTCCCCTTGGCGATCAGTTGCACGCGAGTGGCCTCGCCGCTGGTGAGACGCGCCTGGGCGTGCGGGAGATAGCACAGCGCAGAAGCGATGTGCCCCTGCGTCGGGGCGAAGCCGGGCATGCCGCGTTTCTCGACGAACTCGCCGATGTCCTCGCGGGCGAGGTCGCCGCGGCGCACGGCGAGGGCGGCGAGCGTCTTGTAGTTGCGCTCGGGCACGTTGCCCGAGCCCTGCGGCTCGGTGATCTCGGGATTGTGCAGCTCGGTGGCGTAGTCGTCGACGTCGAGCATGCCCATGCCCAGGCGGTGCAGCGGCGCGATCGCCAGTGCCTCCATGACCTTCGGGTTGGACGAGCCGGCGGACACCGGGTGGCGGCCCACCGAGTCCAGACGCACGCGGGGGGAAGCCCCGTCGTCCGCCTCGACCAGCAGCGCCGAGGCGCCCAGCACGTCCTCGAGGACGGGCAGGTCGTGCTTGAGGTGGCCCTGGAACTTCATGCCCAGCTTGGGCAGCGAGCCGCCGGCCACCAGCGCGACCCGCCGGAAGATCCCCGCCGCAACGAGGCTGGCGGCGATCACGAGCGCCGGGACCGGGGCGGCGCAGAAGTTCTTCACGTCGGCCCCCGACGCATCGCTGCATCCGGCCGCGGCGGCAACCGACTTGGCCAGGTTTCCCCCACCGCGCTGGTAGCGGTCGCCGATCGCCTCCTCGCCCGCGCCGATGACGTATTCGATCGAGCTCGGGTCGATGTCGTTGTCGGCCAGCAGGCGCATCAGCGCGAGCGTGGCACTCGCCTTGCCCGCTAGGTTCTCGAGCAACACCGGCGCGGACAGCGCCGGATCGGACTCGTGCGCGCGCCGGATCGCCCCGGCCATGCGGTCGGGACCGACGTGGAGCGCCAGTGCGCCCGGCTCGGCCGCGGTCGCCTCGGCGTCGGCGGCAGCCGCTGCAACGCGTTCGAGGTCGATGCGCTCGGCGAGCGGGTGGCGGCTGAGCCTGGCCACCGCCGCATCGGCTTCCAGCTCCCCGAGCTTGACGAGGTCGAAGTCGTCGACCGCGGCCATCAGGCCGAGGAACTCCTCCTCGGGCATGAGCTCGCCGGCGCCGGCGAAGCGCACCTCGCCGTTGGGCGATGCTGCCGCCCACGGACGTTGGGGCAGATCCCGTGGATGCCGTGAGCCGAGGAAGGCCTGGTGCGGCGCGTAGGCCACCGCCGCCTCGAAGGTGCGCAGCGCGCCGAGAAAGCGCGGCTCGAGCTCGGGCTCGCGGACCAGCTCGCGGGCTGGCTTTGACCCGTGCCGCGCCAGGCCCGGCACGTGGGCGAGCACCGCGCTGGCCGCGGATATGACGGGCGCCTTCATTGGCGAGTCATTCACCCGAAGTCTCCTCGAACACGGTCGGCTCGGTCACCGGGGTGGCCAGCGCCAGCAGCGCGCGCTCGAGCAACCGCCTTCGCCACGCGCGCTCCTGCTCGGGACTGAGCTCGGGATCTCCGGTCGGGTAAGGGATGCCGCGCGTGGGCACGATCCGGGTGGCCCCGACCCGCCGGGCGATCGAAACCAGGTTGCACAGCAGCACGGTTGGAATCCCGGCCCGCTCCAGCTCCTTGCTCAGCGTTGACCCGCAACGCGTGCCCGTCCCTCAGGTGGCGGTGAGAATGGCTCCCTGAATATTCGCCTGATGGAGCTCGGCGGCCCACTCGACCCCGAAGCGGCGAGCGTCGGCCACGGTCGTGCCGTTTCCGGTCGTGGCGAAGTACTCGGTGAAGAGGCCGCCGATCGCCCCCTCCCGCTCGAGCTCGCGCGCCACGTCGAGCGGGAGGATGCGGTGGGGGTCGGCGTTGGCCCACTGGGTCGAGAAGCCGCCGTGCACGGACTCGAACTCGCCCGCCTCGACGGAGTCGCGGCCCTCGAGCGAGTGACGTATCCACTTCGTGGCGCGCGCGGACTCCAGCCGGTCGGGATTGCCGGCCGGCACGAACCCGCCCTCGGTGAGCAGCGCGAGGAGGGCGTCGGCCGGGTCTGCAACCGGCGCCGCGGGCGTGATCTGATCAAAGGCCGGCAGCGGGATCTCCGTGGCCTCACGATCCCCGCCCAGTCGCTCGCGGACAAGGGCGACGGCGCGCTCGGCCGCGCTGCGCTGCGCCATCCGGTTGGTGCGCGGCACGGGTCCGACCCGGCCATCCTCCGCGGTGAGCTCCTCGCCGGCGGCGAGCTTGCCCACCGCCGC
>JBBSIW010000274.1:0-3758 GCA_038231895.1 Solirubrobacterales bacterium
CTCGCCACGCGCCCGCTACGGACGAACAGCGAGCGCCTCGCGAATGGCCATCGTCGCGGCGGCTCCGGGTCACTGCCCGCGCGGCTTGGCTGGCAGATGTGCAGCGTCCTGGTGATAGATCGGCGAGCGGACGAAGCGAGCGCTCTCTCGAGGCGGCAACTCATCGGCGTGTACGTACGGCAGAATGCCACATATTACGTATGGTATCTTAGGCTCATCGTCAAGACTACGATCTACCTGCCCGACGACTTGCGTCGCGAGCTCAAGCAGGCGGCGAAGGAGCGCGGCACCAGCGAGGCGGAGCTCATCCGCACGGCGGTCCGCCACGAGCTTCTGGGCGCGCCGGCGGCCCAGGCTGAGCGTGCGCAACGACGCGCCCGGTTGCTTGCCGCAATGGGGTCGCTCGACAGTTCGGTCTACCCGTCCAACTACCTGGACGAGCTTCGGGCCGGGTGGCGCGGCTGATCGTCCTCGACGCGAGCGTGGCCATTGCCGCGCTCGCAGCCGATGACGCTCATCACAGCGCCGCGGCTGCCGCGCTCACTGCCACCACGGACGATGAGCTGGTGGTCGCGGCCACCACGCGCGCGGAGATCCTCGTCGGACCCTCACGAGTCGAAGGCGTCGCGTTTACGAGTGCGAAGAACTTCGTCGACGGGTGTGCGACCGTTCCCGTCACAGCCTCGATCGCCGACGAGGCGGCGGCCCTCAAGGCACGCCACCGCGTGCTGAGCTTGCCTGACGCAATCGCACTGGTCGTGGCCGATTTGATCGACGCCGATGCCGTCTGGACGTTTGATCGGCGCTGGAGCGGCATCGACTCCCGCGTCAGCATTCCGTGAAGACGTGGGGCGCTCACCACGGGCGCCGGACGTCACGCTCCGCTGACGCCAATGCCGGCAGCCGGCATGCCCTGCGCTAAGGTGGCCGCGGGCACATGGCCGACCGGGTAGCCGAGGTTCACGCAGGCCAGGGCGGGGCTCGACCGCTGCCTGACCGTGAGGCCGCGCGCGAGTGGCTGAGCACGATGGTCCTGATCCGACGCTTCGAGGAGCGGGCGGGAGAGATGTACGCCAAGGCCAAGATCGGCGGCTTCCTGCACCTCGCGATCGGCGAGGAGGCCACGATCGTCGGCGCCGCGCGCGCGCTGCGGGACCGCGACTACCTCGTCTCGACCTATCGCTCGCATGGCCATGCGCTCGCCCGCGGAACCAGCCCGGACGCCGTGATGGCCGAGCTGTTCGGCCGCGTCGACGGGTGCTCGCGCGGGCGCGGCGGGTCGATGCACATGTTCGACGTGAAGCGGCGCTTCATGGGGGGCTACGGGATCGTGGGCGGCAACCTTCCCCTCGCCGCAGGGATGGGGCTTGCCTCCGACTACCTCGGCACCGGCGATGCGACGGTGTGCACGTTCGGCGACGGGGCCTCCAACCAGGGCACGTTCGGCGAGACCATGAACCTGGCCGCCCTGTGGCGACTGCCCGTGGTGTTCATGGTCACCAACAACCAATTCGGGATGGGCACGTCGCTCGAGCGCCACTCCGCCGTCACCGACCTCCGCCGCAAGGGGGAGGGGTTCGGCGTGCCCGGCCTGCGCTGCGACGGAATGGACGTCGTCGACACCCAGGCGGTCATGACCAAAGCGCTGCAGATCGCCAGCGACGAGCGCCAGCCCATGCTCGTCGAGGCGGTCACCTACCGCTTCCGCGGGCACTCGATGGCCGACCCCGAGGAGTACAGGACCCGCGAGCAGGTGGATGAGTGGCGCCGCCGCGACCCCATCGTCGTGTTCGGCGAGCGGTTGGTCGAGGAGGGCGTGCTTGAGCCAGAGGAGCGCGACGCCATCGATCACGGCGCCCAGAAGCGCGCGGACGATGCCGTGGCCTTCGCCGACGCCTCCCCGTTTCCACCGCCCGAGTCCCTCTACGACGACGTCTACGTGCTCGGCGACCAGATCCAGGGCTGGTACGCGATCGACGAGCGCTCGCCGGGCGTGCACCGCGGCGAGCACGAGCGACAGATGGCAACCGGATCGGTGGAGGCCGCGGAGTACGAGCGTGCCGCCGGCGGTCCGGGCGGCGACGAGATCAAGCCCGCCGACGCGGCCCAGGCCGAGACGGACTGAGTGGTTCGTGGCGGTCGTCCGCTATCGCGAGGCCCTCAACCAGGCGCTGCGGGAGGAGATGCGCCGCGACGAGACCGTGATGCTGATGGGCGAGGACATCGGCGTCTTCAACGGCGCGTTCAAGGTCACCCAGGGCCTGCTCGAAGAGTTCGGCGAGTCACGCGTGCGCGACACGCCTATCTCCGAGAACACGATCGTGGGCATGGGCGTGGGAGCCGCGATGACCGGCCTGCGCCCGGTGGTGGAGCTCATGACGATCAACTTCTCGCTGTTGGCCTTCGATCAGATCATCAACCACGCCGCGCACATCCGCTACATGTTCGGCGGCCAGGTCAAGGTCCCGCTGGTGGTGCGCATGCCCCAGGGCGCCGGCCATCAGCTCGGCCCTACCCACTCGCATTGCCTCGAGGCGATGTTCCTCCAGGTCCCCGGGCTCCTCGTCGCGGTGCCCTCGACCGCGGCCGACGCAAAGGGCCTGCTCAAGGCGGCCATCCGCGACGACAATCCGGTTATCTTCATCGAGCACGAGTACCTCTATGGTCAGCGCGGCGAGGTCCCCGACGACGGCGACGCGGTCGTCAAGTTCGGTCACGCAGCCATACGCCGCGAGGGCGCGGATGTGACCATCGTGGGAATCTCGCGCATGGCCCTGACCGCGGGGAAGGCGGCTGACCTGCTGGCCGCCGAGCACGGAATCAAAGCCGAGGTGATCGATCCCCGCACGCTGCGCCCGCTCGACCTCGACTCGATCCTCGCCTCGGTGCGCAAGACCAATCGCTGCGTGGTGGTCGAGGAGGGCTGGCCCCACGGGGGAGTCGGCGCGAACCTGGCAGCGCTCCTACAGGAGCAGGCATTCGACGATCTCGACGCGCCGGTAGGCCGCGTCACGGGAGCCGATCTGCCCATGCCCTACTCCAAGCCGCTCGAGCAGATCGCCTTTCCCCATGAGCCTCAGATCGTCGAGGCCGTGGTCGCGACGTTCCGCGACGCGTAGGGCGCCCGGCGTCGCGGCGAGCGCGGTTGGCGCGCTCGCCGCGGTAGTACCATGACTTCGGGCGCCGCGCTGCAGCGCAACGGAGGTAACGGAATCACCCAACACACCGGCACCCACGGCGGTCTCGGGGCGGGCACGAACACGGAAGCCGCCGCCACGACAGCAAGTGCAGCACAACACCCCGCCACCGACCTGCGGGGCGCCGCGCTGCGCTTGTTCGCGCTCTCGCTCGATCCGATGGCCACCGTGAGCTTCGATGGTCACATCAAGCACGCCAACCCCGCGTGGGAGGACCTGCTGGGCTGGACCCTGGCGGAGCTGCGCAGCCGACCATGCTTGGAGTTCGTGCACCCCGAGGACCGGGAGCGCACGCGCGACCTCGCGGCCGCCCTGGCAGAGGACGACATCGAGACCCGCGACTTCGAGGTGCGCTTCAGAGCCAGGGACGGGTCCTACCGATGCCTGTCCTTCAGCGCCCAGGCTGGCATCGCCGAAGGCCTCATCTATGCCGTGGCCAAGGACATCACGGAGCGCCGGGAGGCAGAGAAGTCACTCCAGCGCGCGACCGAGCAGCTACGCCGTCGAGCGACCGAGCTCGAACGGTCCAACGCCGATCTCGAGCAGTTCGCGTATGTGGCC
>JBBSIW010000275.1:0-3738 GCA_038231895.1 Solirubrobacterales bacterium
GGAGGGCATCGTCCGCAACTCCTCCATCCACGCTGCCGCGGTGGTCATCTCCGACCGGCCGCTGACCGACATCGTCCCGCTCCAGCTCGCCGAGGTCCCCGGCAACGGCAACGGCGATCGCGCCTACCGCACGGTCACCCAGTACTCGATGAAGCCGATCGATGAGATCGGGCTGCTGAAGATCGACTTCCTGGGGCTGCGCAACCTCGACGTCATCGAGGATGCGCTGGACATCGTGGAGCGCTCGGCCGGTGCTCGTCCGGACATGACGACGCTGCCCCTCGACGACGCGAAGACCTACGAGATGCTCGCCCGGGGCGACTCGATCGGCGTCTTCCAGTTCGAGTCCGAGGGCATGCGCGAGGCGCTCAAGAAGGTCCGGCCCACGGAGTTCGACGACCTCGTCGCCCTGGTCGCGCTCTACCGGCCCGGGGCGATGGACCAGATCCCCACATATGCCCGCGGCAAGCGCGACGCCGCCTCGATCGACGTGCCCGACGAGCGGCTGCGCTCGATCCTCGAGCCCACCAAGGGCGTGATCCTCTACCAGGAGCAGTCGATGCAGATCGCCAAGGCGATCGCCGGCTTCTCCGGTCCCAAGGCCGACGACCTGCGCAAGGCCATCGGCAAGAAGAACCGAGCGGCCATGGCCGAGCTCAAGCCCGAGTTCGTCGACGGTTGCCGGGCGTCGGGCACACGCCCCGACGTGATCGAGATGCTGTGGCAGACCAACGAACGCAGCGCTGACTACTCCTTCAACAAATGTGCGTCAGCCCAGACGCGCGTGATCCTCCCCGATGGGACGCGCATTCGCCTCTCCGAGGCATATCGCCAGCAGCCCGAGGAGATCATGTCCATGTGGAGCGACGGCGAGATCCGCCCGCATCGCGTGGCGAAGATCGTGCGTACGGGCCGCAAGGAAGTCGTTCGCGTCCGCTGCGAGAGTGGACGTCAGATCAAGGCCACGTTCGACCATCGCCTGCTGACTACCGAGGGCTACAAGCCCATCGAGGAAATGGTCATCGGAACGGAGCTGATCACCATGCCGATGATCAGCGGGAAGCGGCGAGAGGCTCGGCGGAAAACCATGACGCGCCTCGCGCATGCCCCCGAGCGCAGGGAGTCAGACCAGCGTGCGGCTGTTCGGATGCGGGAGTGGCAGGCGTGCCGGACACGGGAGGAGAATGCCGCACACCTGCGCCGTGTTCACGCGCAGCATCCCGAGATGACGCGGAATGCCGTGGCTGCGATGCACGAACGGGTCAAATGGCTACACGCGAATGATTCGGAGTGGCGCGAGCGCGTCCTCCAGAAGAGCCTGGCGTCGGTTCGCACCGCCTATGGCACCGGGCCCGGCTACGGGCGCTGCTCAGTGGCTTCCAACGGCATGTGGTGCGCCAGTCGGCCCGAGCGAGACATGGCGGAGTGGCTCGTTACGCAGGGCGTCGAGTTCGAGATGCACAAGGTCCTACCCAACGGCCGAATCTGCGACTTCTACTTCGACGGGTGTTACTGGGAGATGGACGGCATGGATCGAACCCGGGAGTTCTTCGAGCAGAAGTACGGCGACCTGCCGTTCGTGGTCGTCACCCCCGAGACCTTCCAGGGTGTCATCGAGAAGCAGTGGGGCGCCTGCCACGCCGAGAACGGGGACCCCATCGTCTCGATCACGGCCGAAGGACAGGAGATGACCTACGACGTCGAGATGGCTTCCGACGGACCTCTGAACTTCCTCGCCAACGGCATCGTCTCCCACAACTCCCACGCCGCCTGCTACGCGCTGATCGCCTACCGCACTGCGTGGCTGAAGGCCAACTACCCCGCTGAGTACATGGCGGCGCTGATCTCGTCGGTGATGTCGACCAAGGACAAGGTGCCCTTCTTCGTGGCCCGCTGCGAGGAGATGGGCATCGAGATCCTGCCCCCCGACGTCAACGAGTCAGACCACGAGTTCGTGGTCGTCGAGGGCAACATCCGCTTCGGCCTGGACGCCGTCAAGGGACTGGGCTACCAGGCGGTGGACGCGATCAAGCGCGCACGCGAGGAGGGGGACCCGTTTCGATCGCTGTGGGACTTCTGCGCGCGGGTGGACCCCCGCTGCGTGAACAAGAAGGCGATCGAGGCGCTGATCAAGTGCGGCGCGTTCGGCTCGACCGGCGCGTCGAGGCGGGGCATGCTCACCGTGCTCGAGGCTGCGCAGGGCGCGGGCCAGAAGGCGCAGCTCGACGCCCAGATCGGACAGGGCTCGATCTTCGATCTCGAGGGTGGCGGACACACCAACGCGGCGGCCAACGGAAACGGCGCAGCCAACCCGTTCGCCACTCCCAGCCATCCCCCGATCCCCGCCCAGGAGTTCGATCGCACGGAGCTGCTGGCCGTCGAGAAGGAGGCGCTCGGGCTGTTCATCTCGGCCCATCCGCTCAAGCCCGTCCGCGAGGCGCTGCGTGCGCGGGTGGACTGCTCGCTGGCCGAGCTGGGAACACGCCGCGACGGGGACTGGGTGACGGTGGGAGGCATCATCACCCAGACCAAGCGGATCCGCACCAAGAAGGGCGACCCGATGATGTTCGCCACCCTCGACGACCTCGAGGGGGCGGTGGAGATCCTGGTGTTCGGCAAGGCGCTGGCCGCCGCAGAGGAGTGCCTGACGCCCGACCAGATCGTCACGGTCCGCGGCCGAGTGGACCACAAGGACGCCGCCAAGACCTGCGTGATCGTGCAGGAGGCGGTGCCCTTCGCGCCGACCGACAACGACCTCGCCGCCGCGCGGGTGGTGGCCGAGGCCACGCGCGCCGCCCGTCGCGCAGTGCGTTTGCGCGTTGACGCCGGGCGCCTGCCCGCCGGGGTGATCTCAGAGCTCAAGCACGTGCTCGAGAACTTCCCCGGCGAGGCGGAGGTCGTGCTCGAGATGCAGACCAGCACGGGCGCGCGCCGGCTGCGGCTCGGCCCCGACTACAAGGTCACCCCGAGCCCCGGCCTGCGGGCCGAGCTCTCCCAGTTGCTGGGTGACGCGACGCTGAGCGCGGCGTGAAACGCTTCGTCCTGATCCTGGCCATGGCGGTGGCTCACCCGATCAGGTCAACCCGCGCGCGGCTGCCTGCCGCAGGGGCAAGACGCGCGTCGAGCTCCTCGAGGTCGCGCTTGACGTAGTCCGAGAGCGACATCCCCGCCGCTGCCGCGCGCGTCTTCAGCGTCCGGTGCACATCATCGTCCACATTGCGGACCTGGATCATCTTGGACATGTGATCCACACGAACACGTGTTACCCACATGTATGTCTGAGCGACACGCGCTACGCCCTGCGCGCGGCGAGCCCTCGTTCGCGCAACACGTTCATCTGGTCCACGTCGCCCTTGGCTGGCGCCTTGCCCTCCACCCCGGGCCCCTCGAAGATGGCCGGCAGCCCCTCGAAGCGCGGCTCGGACAGGAAGACCGCAAGACCCTGCGCACCGATGTCGCCCTCTCCCAGCGGGGCGTGGCGATCGACGTTCGACCCCAGCGCCGACTTCGAGTCGTTGACGTGGAGCGACCCGAGGCGCTCTGAGCCCACGAGCTCGACGCACTGGTCGATCACTCGTGCCAGCGGTTCGCGTTCGCGCACGTCGAAACCCGATGCGTAGAGGTGGCAGGAGTCCAGGCACATGCCCAGGCGGGGGTCGCCGCCGGCCGCGTCGATCAACGCCGCGAGCTCGTGGAACGAGCGGCCCAGCGTGCCGCCCGCGCCGGCGGTGTTCTCCA
>JBBSIW010000276.1:0-3731 GCA_038231895.1 Solirubrobacterales bacterium
CGACCAAACCGGCCACCTAGTTCACAAAGATCTCATGAGCTATCGCGCCGCCAACCCCCGCCGACACAGCCCACAAGCCAAATCCAGCCCAAACGACCGCTGTGCGCCCCCACCGAACGCGTCCCGAGGATCGAGGTTAGGGAGCGCGACTTCGACCTCGTCGCGGGCACCGTCGCCAACCGGCAGCTCTACATCCCCGAACACGGGGACAGCATCTCCCGCCGCTTCGTGGTCCGTGTCTACGCCGTGACCGAGTGGGTGGCGATGATGGGCGAGGCCGGCTTCTCGCAGATCGAGTGCTTCGGGGGCTGGAACGATGCACCGCCATCGCCACAGACGCGCCTCGTCGTGCGCGCGAGCTGAGCTCAACGGGCGAGACCGCTCACCTCGCTGGAACCGCACTTCTTCCCGGTTGTACGGTGCGAGGCCTGCCTTCCAGGGGCACGTAGCCGCCGGAGGGGTGGCTGCGGTCGAGAGCGGCTGTCGGCGGACGAGTGCATCGACCCGCCGGAGGTGACCCGCATGAAACTGGAGGAGGACCAGTCGTCCGAGAGAGGTGGGGGGCGGATTGACCCGCCATAGCGAAGTCAATGTGCCACACCAAGCCGGCGTCCGCGAGCTCGATCGGCGCCACGCGGATCCTCGTACCATCGACCAACGCCCCTTCTACGCGATCCGACCGAAAGCATGCCGGTCCACTTCGGGGCCTGCCGGGCGGGCGGTCCACGTCACAAATCAGGCGCGCAGAGCCGATCCGTCGGACCGCCTTGCTAGACCGTTGCCCATGCTCTTAGAGCTGCGCGTCGAAAACCTTCTCCTCATCGAGCGCGCCGAGCTGCGGCTCGCGACCGGACTGAACGTCCTCACGGGGGAGACCGGGGCCGGCAAGACGGTCCTCGCCCACGCCCTCGATCTCCTGCTCGGCGGCCGCGCCCGCAGCGGGATCGTTCGCCCCGGTGCGAACGAGGCCTACGTCGAGGGTGCGTTCGAGCTGACCGAGTCGATGCGGCAGCGACTGGGGCAGCGCCTGCCCGACGACTCCGAGGAGCTCGTGCTGGCCCGACGGGTGAGCGCGGAGGGCCGCACGCGGGCCTATCTCAACGGCCGCTCGGCGACCGCCGGCGAGCTGCGCGACCTCGGGACCGAGCTGCTGTCGTTCTATGGTCAGCACGAGCATCGAAAGCTGATGCTGGGCTCCGCCCAGCTGGACATCCTCGACGCCAGCTGCGGTCCCGACCAGGCTCGACGCCGAGCGGAGTACAAGCACGCCTACACCCGAGCGGGCGAGCTTCTGGCATCGGTTGAGGCTCTGCGTGAGCTTGCCGGCGCCCGCGAGCGCGAGCTCGACCTGCTGGAGTTCGAGCTCTCGGAGATCGAAGCGGCCGCCCCCGGCGAGGCGGAGGTGGACGACCTCCGCCGCGAGCGTGAGCGTCTGCGCTACCTCGAGGAGCTGCGCGCGGCGGCGTTCGCGGCCGCGGAGGGCCTCGCCCCGGAGGCGGGCGACGGCGGTGCCACCGCGCTTCTGAGCGCAGCGGAGCGGTCGCTCGTCGCGCTGGGGGGCGTGGATCCTGCGCTCGACGCTCTGGCAGAGCGGGTGCGGGCGGTCGCGCTCGAGGCGCAGGATCTCGGCGGCGAGCTGCGTCGCTATGAGAAGGCGGTGGAGGCAGGTCCGGGCCGGCTCGAGCAGGTCGAGGAGCGTCTGGAGGTGCTCGGACGCCTGGAGCGCAAGCACGGCGGGAGCGTTGCCGCCGTGCTCGCGTACGCGCAGCGATGCCGAGCGCGCCGCGAGGAGCTGGCCGGGGCGGAGGTAGCGCTCGAGGCTGCTGCCGCGGAACTGGCCGGCGCAACCGATGAGCTCGACCGCGCTGCCGCCGGGCTGACCGACGCGCGTTCGAACGCGGCCCCGGCCCTGGCCACGGCGGTGCGCAAGCGCCTGGGCGAGCTCGCGATGGAAGGGGCGGAGTTCGAGGTCGAGCTCGGACGCCGGTCGGCCCGGGGGCCGACCGGCGACGACTCGGTGGAGTTCCGCATCGCGCCAAACCCTGGCGTGCCCGCGGGCCCGTTGCGAGAGATCGCCTCCGGGGGTGAGCTCTCGCGCGTCATGCTCGCGGTCATGGGCGTGGCCGAGGAGGCCGGCGGAGGGGCCGGGGAGCTGCTGGTCTTCGACGAAGTCGATGCGGGCATCGGCGGCCACACGGCGCGGGTGGTGGGAGAGCGTCTGCGCGCCCTGGCCGAGCACCGTCAGCTGCTGTGCATCACGCACCTGCCACAGGTTGCCTCGCTGGCCGAGCGCCACTTCCGGATCGCCAAGGACCCGGCGGTGCTCCCTGCCCGCGCCTCGGTGTCCCAGGTCGGCCGGGAGGAGCTGGTGGGGGTGCTCGTGCGCATGCTCGGTGCGGAGGACGAGGACCGCGGCGCACAGCGCCATGCACGGGAGCTCCTGAAGGTCGCGTAGGCCCGATCTGCTCCCTAAACTCACCCCCGTGGCCGTCTCCAGGATGAACCCTCGGCCTCCGGCCGCCACGGCTGCCGCGCGCGAGGTCAGTGGGATCGCCCGCCTCGGCAAGCGCACGAAGCACCTGGTCAAGCGCCTCCGCCGCGGGGACGTCGCCATCATCAATCACCTCGACCTCGATCGCGTATCGGCCGAGGACCTAATCGCCTGCGGCGTCGAGGCGGTGGTCAACTGCTCGCCTTCATCGAGCGGGCGCTACCCCAACGCCGGGCCGCTGCTGCTCGTCCAAGCCGGGGTGCTGCTCGTCGACGCCCCGGATGCTCCGCTGTTCGAGGAGATAGGCGACGGCGACGCGATCACCGTGCGGGGCGGGGACGTCCTGCGCCGCGGCGAGGTGCTCGCGCACGGCGAGGCACAGGACCCGGTGACCGTCCAGGCGCTCAACGAAGAGCGCCGGCGCGAGATCGGCGAGGCGCTGGAGGCCTTCGCACACAACACGGTCGAGCACATGGTGGCCGAGCGCGAGCTGTTGGCCGGCAAGCTCGACCTGCCCCAGTTCAACACCGACTTTCGCGACCGCCCGGCGCTCGTGGTGGTCCGCGGGGTCGACCACCAGCGCGACCTCAGGGCGCTGCGCTCCTACATCCGTGACGTCAAGCCGGCCCTGATCGGCGTCGACGGGGGCGCCAACGCGATCATCGATGAGGGGTTCAAGCCGGACATGATCGTCGGCGACATGGACTCCGCCACCGAGTCGACCCTGCGCTGCGGCGCCGAGCTCGTCGTGCACGCCTACGCCGACGGGCACGCCCCGGGGCGCGAGGCGCTCGACCCGCTCGGCCTGCCCTTCAAGCTCGTCCCGGCGCCGGGAACCAGCCAGGACGTGGCCATGCTGATCGCCGCCGAGAAGGGCGCTTCGCTGATCGTGTCGGTGGGCTCTCACTTCAACCTCGTCGAGTTCCTCGACAAGGCTCGCAGTGGCATGTCCTCGACGTTTCTCACCCGCCTGCGCATCGGTGAGATCCTGATCGACGCCAAGGGCGTGAGCCGGCTCTACCGGGCCCGGCCCGGACCCTCGCCGCTGCTGCTCGTCCTCGGAACCGGCCTGCTGATGCTGGCCGTCGTCGTGTGGACGGCTCCGGGACTGCATGATTTCGCCGAGCTGATCTGGTTGAAGCTGCGCCTCCTGCTCGGCGCGAGCGTGTAGCTCCGCGTCAGCTCGCGCCGTGTTCGACTTTCGCTACCACGCCCTCTCGCTCGTCGCCGTCTTCATGGC
>JBBSIW010000277.1:0-3722 GCA_038231895.1 Solirubrobacterales bacterium
CTGGGTGCCGAGTGGCCGCCGGTCGGCCAGCAGATCGAGCGCATGGAGGAGGCGCTCGAACTGATCCATCGGCTGTTTGACGGCGAGCGGATCACGCACGAGGGCCGCCACTTCAAGGCCGACCAGGCTGTCCTGCACACCCGCCCGCAAGCGCGCCCGCCGATCTACGTCTCGGCCTTCGGTCCCCAGGCCGCCAAGGTCGCCGGCCGCTGGGGCGACGGCCTGTGGACGCTCGCCGATCCCGAGAAGGTTCCCGAGATCATCGACGCCTACCGCGGCGCCGCCGAGGACGCCGGTCGAGCGCCCGGCGAGATCCTGCTCCAAGCCGGCTTCTCCTGGGCGCAGGACGACGACGCCGCGCTGGAGGGCTGCCGTATGTGGAAGGGCGCCCAGCCGGCGGAGTTCTATCGCGATGACTGGCACGACCCGGCCAAGATGTACGAGGAGGGCGAGCGCCAGATCTCAGATGACGATCTGCGTGAGGCGTTCATCGTCTCCACCGACCCCGCCGTGCACGCCGAGCGCATCCGCGAGATCGAGGAGCTCGGCGCCACGATCGTCGTCCTGGCCAACAACTCGGGGGCCGACCCCCTCGCGGCCATCGCGACCTACGGGGAGCACGTGCTCCCCGCGCTGCGCGGGGCTTCGGGCAGCTGAACCGGTCAGTCAGGCCGACCGGCGGCCGAGTGCGCGACCGATCAGCAAGCCGACGAAGAACGCCCCGATCGCCAGCGCAACCGGGTTCTGCTGGGCGGCGTCGGCAGCCTGCCGCGCCTTGGCGCCTGCTTGGTCGACGTCGAATGAGTCCGGGCTGGAGGTCTGGGCCTTCTGCTTGGCTTCCTCGGCCTTGGCCGAGATGCTGTCCTTGAGGTCGGAGGCCTTGTCCTGGGCGAAGGACTTGACGTCGGTCTTCTCAGACAGGGCGTTGACGGTCTCGCCCATCTCCTCCCGGGTCTCCTCGATGTCGCGCCGGATCTCCTCCGGCCCCCGGTCCTGGCTCACCGTCTGCTCGTCTTCTTGCATCCAACATCCTCCTTCACGCTCTCGACTGGCTCTTGAGGCACCGGCGGGACCTTACGGGGCGGGCCGTTCAAGCGCCGGCTGCCACTTCGGCGCTGGGCGTCTGGTCGGCCAGCTCCCGCAAGCGGCCCAGTGAACGGCGGATGATCCGCGACACCTGCATCTGGGATACGCCGACCTGCGCGGCGATCTGCGACTGCGTCAAGTCCTGCCCAAAGCGCAACTGCAGCACGCGGCGGTCGCGGGCCGGGAGCCGGTGGATGGTGGCCTCGATCGTGCTGCTGTAGTCGATGAGCTCGTAGCCGTCGTCGGTCGCACCGATGGTCGAGACCAGACTCTCGCGCTCGCCCTCGTGGCTCTCCTGGGGCGCGTCGAGCGACAGCGCGTTGTGCGCCTGGCCGGCGTCGAGCGCGGCGAGGACCTCCTCGATCGTGAGACCCAAATCCTCGGCGATGTCCGTGACGCGAGGCGAGCGACCGAGGCGGTTGGTCAGGGCGCGCTCGCTCCGCTGCACCGCAAGGGCCCGCTCGTGCAGGCTGCGCGGCACGTGCACCGACCATCCCGTGTCGCGGAAGTGGCGCTTGAGCTCACCCAGGATCGTCGGCACCGCGTAGGTGCTGAACGCCACCCTCCGATCGGTGTCGAACCGGCCCACGGCCTTGACCAGCCCGAGGCTCGCCACCTGGAAGAGATCGTCGAATGGCTCGGACGAGCGCGCGTATCGTCGCGCGAGCTGGCGCGCGAGTGGCAGGAAGCGCTCGATCAACGCCGCGCGGGCGCTGGCGTCGCCGTTGCGAGAGCGGGCGAAGAGCCGCTGCACGTCGAGCTCGGGCTGGCGCGGACTACCGACCTCCATCGCGGGGGCGGACCCCGCGGGAACCTCGGATAGCTGCTGTGACACGACAGACCTTTCGTGGGCACGAGGATCGCGCCGTAGGTCCGGTCACCGCTCGCCCGTAGGCGAAGCGGATCGTCCCTCCCGCGATTGTCGGGCTGCCTGCCGCGAGCGTGCACGTCACGTAGTCCCGCTTGAGATGCTAGCGCGTGGTGCGGTGCATCACACGCCAGCTTGGCGTGAGGCTATCCTCGGCGGCCATGACCGAGACCATCGAGCTTGCCCGCACGGGCGATCCTGGTACCGGACGCGACGATCGCTGGCGGGTCATCGTGCGCAACGACGATCACAATACCTTCGAGGGTGTCGCCCGGACACTGGCGCGCTACATCCCCGGCGTCGACTACGCTCAGGGCTGGGCGATGGCCGACCAGATCCACAACCGCGGCCAGGCCGTCGTGTGGGGTGGACCCCGTGAGACGGCGGAGCTCTACTGGGAGCAGCTCAACGACGCCGGGCTGACGATGGCCCCGCTCGAGCAGGGCTAGCCGGCGGGCTACTCGGCGCTCGCCTCGGCCTCGGGCCAGCCCAGTCCGGTGTCGTCGAGATCGCCGAAGGCCACGCGATCGTGCCACTCGTACACGACCGGCACCTGGAACCAGCTCGAGCAGGCGACCCGAAAGCGGATGAACTCCGGTCCGTACCAGTAGCGCTCGAAGTCGAGCTTGCTCTCGAAGGTGGCGGTCTGCTGGAAGCGGTAGCGATCCTCCCGTGAGCGCAGTACGTCGTAGTGCCTGGCTCCGTAGCGGCCCGCGAGAGGTGCGATCTCCTCCAGCGCGGCCTGGAGCTTGTCGGCGCGAAACAAGGTCGCATACCAGGGGATCGTCACGACACCGCCCCCGGGCCCATGGTTGCCTGCCATCAGACTCCGACCTCCGCGTAGATGGCGCCGGGCCCGGCCTCGGTCCGGCCGTGGCCGGGCGCCTCGGCGCCGACGAGGATGGCGATCTTGCCGTAGTGGCGGTTCTCGCGCATGAGCTGGTGCGCCTCGGCCACGCCGTCGAAGGGCATCGTGCGCCACAGGACGGGGCGGATGAGCCCCTGTTCGATGAGCTCGTTGGCCTTCTTGGCCTCCCACGCGTTGGCGAAGTGCGAGCCGAGGATCTCCTTCTGGCGCATCCACAGGTAGCGCACGTCGAAGTCCAGGTCATAGCCGCTGGTCCCGGCGCAGATCACGACCTTGCCGAATGGACGCACGACGAGCACCGAGGTGGGGAAGGTGGCCTTGCCCACGTGCTCGAAGACGATGTCGGGGGCGTCGCCCAGGATCTGCTTCACCGCCTTGGCGAAGCGCCGCGACTCCGCGAAGCGCGCCTTCTCCTCCTCGGGGGACTCGCCGCCCCGGCGCATCATGCCGGCGTACTCGTTGCGGTCGATGTAGTCCACCGCGCCCAGCTGCTTGACCAGCTCGCCCTTCTCCGCTGAGGAGACCACGCCGACGCACTGCGCGCCGGCCATCGTGCACAGCTGCGTCGCGAACACGCCCAGCCCGCCCGCGGCACCCCAGATCAGCACGCGGTGGCCGGCCTGCAGCTGGCAGCGGTCGATCAGCATCCGGTAGGCGGTGAAGTAGACGAGTCCGTAGCTGGCCGATTCCTCCCAGGTCAGGTTCCGGGGCTTGGGGAGCAGCTGCTGGGCCTGCACCTTGGTGAACTGGGCGAAGGACCCCCAGGAGGTCTCATAGCCCCAGATCTTCTGCGAGGGGGCTGCGAGCGGGTCCAGGCCGTGGACCTCGGGGTCCTCGTAGGAGGCCTGGTTGCAGTGCATGACCACCTCGTCGCCCGGCGCCCAGCGCGTGACGCCGGGC
>JBBSIW010000278.1:0-3697 GCA_038231895.1 Solirubrobacterales bacterium
CGCGGCCGCGCCCGTGAACGAGGGCGACAGCGTTCAGGAGCTGTGATAGGTTGAGCCGGTTCGCAACGTCGAGCGGGGTCGTAGGTCCACGAGTACTTGAGCGGAGGTGGTCGCTGATGCAGGGACGGACACGACTTCTAACAATCGCGGTGCTGTCCCTGCTGGCAACCGCACTGGTTGGGGCGAGCTTGGCGTGGGCCTGCACCGCCCCCGACTACGGGACTCCTTCGTCACCGTCTCCGCCGCCCTCGCCCCCGGCATCGCCGTCACCAGCCGGAGGGGGCAGCGGCACAGCCCAGGGAACACCAGTTTTCACGGGCGGAGGCTCCTCGGGGTCTGCTGGCGCGACACCGAGCACGTCCGGCGCCGCGGGCGCCGTCACCGGCTCGACCAGCGGGGCCAGCCACGCTGGGACAGGTGCTCCCAGCCACGCGCCGCGCCGGGCGACCAGTCCCCGCCATCCCGATAGCGGAGCTTCCAGCTCCCGCCCCGTGGCAACGCGGCCTGCTGGGACGAGCGGGTCCGGAGCCCCACCGGCAGCCGTTTCCGCCCGCCCGGCCGCGACTCACGGCGCCTCCGCGCTGCACGCCCGTGAGAGTGGAGCTACCGCAGGCGTGACTCACGGCTCAGACGGACAGCCCGTCTTCTCCAGCTCGACGGCTCCCAAGGGCAAGGCGGCGGGTAAGAGGCATGCGACGCCGGCAGCTCGAGCGCATTCTCCGGCCCCATCGGCCCGCAGCGCCACCGGCGACCTGTGGAGCGGCGTTGCCTCCTCCCCGTCGAGGTCGTCGTTCGCAGCGACGGCAGCCCCGGCGTCCGCCGGAGCCGGTGGTGGCGTCGGCTCAGGGGTCCTGGTCGGAAGCGCGATCCTGGGACTCGGGCTCGTCGGTCTCTTGGGTGGCGCGTTCGTCGTCGGCGAGCAGCGGCGCCGGCGGGTCAAGGCGCGCGCAGGCAAGAGCTCGGGGACACCGACGTCTGAGAGGTAATGCGATCCCGGGGCGGCACGCCGGAGGCGACGGCCGCCGAGCCTGGAACGGAATCGAGTGAAGCAGCGAGCCCCGGCGGCCAGCACCGGCCCCGGGGCTCGCTGCTGTTGCTGCTGGTTGGCGCCTCGCTGATTCTGGTCGCGATCGGCCTGGTGCTGCTCTCGGGGACGAACGATCGACCACCGACGCTCGCGCTTACCGGCCACGACGCGCCGATCAGCGCCGGAGCGCTGAACCTACGCGATATCAGCGCTTACAACTCGCCAACCCTGGTCCACAACCCGATGCAACGGGAGAACCTCGCGGTCGCCAGCAGAATCGATACGCCCTTCTTCTCCTGTGCCTTGAACGTCTCCCGCAATGGGGGGCGGAACTGGACGCAGACACCGGTCCCCGCGCCCAAGGGAGAGGAGGCGAAATGCTACGCGCCAGATCTCGCGTTCTCGGCCGACGGCACCCTGTACGTGGCGTTCGTCACGCTTAAGGGCCGGGGCAATGTCCCGCACGCCGAGTGGATCTCGACCTCACGCGATGGCGGCCGCACGCTGTCCAAGCCGATGAGGGTGCTCGGGCCGCTTGCCTTTCAGGTCCGCCTCGCGGCCGATCCGGCCAGGCCCCGGCGCCTGTACATGACCTGGCTGAAGGGCTCTTCCGTGGGGACGCTTCGGTTCAGCAACACGGGGAACCCGATCGAGGCGGCTCGATCAGACGACGGCGGCGCGACCTGGAGCCGGCCGGTGCGGGTGAGCAGCCCAGCACGCCAGCGGGTTGTCGCGCCCTCACCGGTGGTCGGCCCGAAAGGCGACCTCTACGTGCTCTACCTCGACCTGGGGGCGGACGATCTGGACTATTTCGGCGAGCACGGAGGCAGAGGCGGCCCCCGGTACCCCGGGCGCTTCACGCTCGTGCTCGCGCGCTCGGTCGACGGCGGATCGACCTGGGGTGAGTCGGTGGTCGACGACCACGTGGTCCCGACCCGGCGCTTCATCGTGTTCCTGCCCCCCTTCCCGTCGGTGGCGGTCGACCACAACGGTCGCGTGTACGCCGCCTTCCAAGACGGCCGCCTGGGCGATCCCGACGTGTGGCTGTGGTCGCTGGCGCGGGGAGCTTCGAGGTGGCAGGCAACGCGGGTCAACGACACCAACCCCCGCGACGGCACCGCCCAGTACCTCCCGAAGCTCTCGGTCGCCCAAGACGGACGCCTCGACGTGCTCTACTACGACCGTCGCGCGGACCCGCGGAACCTCATGAACGAGGTGTCGCTCCAGTCCTCCTTCGATCAGGGCAAGACCTTCACCTCGCATCTGACCCTTTCGAGCCGCGCGTTCGACTCGAGAATTGGCTTCGGCGCCAAGGAAGGGCTGCCGGATCTCGGCAGCCGGCTCGGGCTGATCTCCAGCGACCGCTCGGCAGTGGGGGTCTGGACCGACACCAGGGAGGGAACCCCGGCGACCCAGAAGCAGGATATCGCGGAGGCGGTTGCCACAGTGATCAGGCACCCGCGCCTTTCGGGCGCGGCGAAGGACGGCCTGCGCTACGGGGGCGTCGTGCTCGGACTCATCGGCCTGACGCTGCTCGGCTCGTGGGCGGCGGCGCGGCGTCATCCATCGCCAGCACTTCCTAACGGCACCGTGTAGTTCGCCGGCGCGGTTCGACCTCCGCTTACTGCCTTGCCGATATGCCCTCCGGCACTCCTTAGCAGCCCTTCTCGATCGAGATCGGGGCGCTCACCGTGAGCAGCTCCGAGCGCAGGCCGGTGACCACGTCGCCGCGGCGACGCACCTCGACGCACTGGGCGACGGGGGCGCCGGCGGCTTTCCAGGCCACCCGGGTGGTGCCGTCCAGCCCGGCGAGGGCGAAGCGGGTGGACGGGTCGATGCGCAGGACCTCCACGCGCCCGGACCGGCGCAGCCGGGCGACCAGACGCGCGCATCCCCCCGCGCAGCGTTCCACGAGGTCGCCCACCGCCCGCGCGTCACCGCGGGCCTCGGCGGTCACGAGGTCGTCGATCGCGCCGCGCTCGTCACCGTTGGCCGCGAGCACGCGCCCGACCGCGAGCGCGACCACGATCCCCGCCGCCGCCAGCGCGACGACGAGAGCCAGCCGTCCGGGCCTCACTCGCCCGAGAGCTCGAGGAAGCGCTCCACCGACGCCTCCTCGTGGGCGAGCCGCTCGGCCACGCCCCGCGCGCGCTCGGCGGCCAGCCCGATGAAGTCCTCCAGGCAGCGCTCGGGGTCCTCGGGCAGGGGATAGACGCGGGCGACGTCGGGAGGCTGGGCGCAGACGATCCCGAGCGGGGGACGGCCCTCGGCGAGGGTTCGCGCGCCGCAGACGGGGGCGACGAGGAGGCCCCGGTCGTGGGTCACGAGCGCGGTGGGCAGGAGCCGGGCGGCGGGCAGGGGGATGTCCAGGCGGACCGAGCTCACCACCTCGACGTCGGAGCGCGCGGCGTCCTCGAGCGGCTCGCGCCAGACGGCGAGGACGGTGTCCGCGGCCTCGAGCGCCTCGCGCAACGCGGTGACCTGCTCGAGGTAGAGGCGCTCGGCCTCCTCCCGGTCCTCCGCCCCGGCGAGGTCGAGCTCGCAGGGCACGCGCAGGAGGTCATCGGGCCCGACACGGTCGCCCTGCCCGAGTGCCCCGCGCGCGATGTAGGTGCGCAGGGAGGCGAGGTCGCGCCGCCCGTGGAAGACCACGGTGACCGTCCGCGAGAC
>JBBSIW010000279.1:0-3684 GCA_038231895.1 Solirubrobacterales bacterium
ACCCGCCTCGCCCGCGTGTCCGCGGCCCGACAGACGGATCCGCTGCCCATCCTCGATCCCGACCGGCACGTCGACCTCGAGGGTCCGCCGCCGCGCCGTGCGGCCTCGGCCCCGGCACTCGCGGCAAGGATCGCGCGCCACGCGGCCGTCGCCGTTGCAGGCATCGCAGACGACTGCTCGCACCATCTGCCCGAACGCCGTGCGCGCCACGGAGCGCAGCTGACCGCTGCCTTCGCAGCGCGTGCACGTCTCGATCGGCGTGCCCGGCTCGGCGGCGTTGCCGTGGCAGCGCTCGCAGGGCTCGACGACGTCGTACTCGACGTTCACGCTCGCGCCGGTGGCCACCTGCCCGAGGTCGATCTCAGCGGCCACGGCAACGTCCTCGCCCTGCATCGCGCCGCCGCGTCGCCCGAAGACGTCGCTGCCGCCGAAGAAGGCGCCGAAGATGTCCGCGAATGACCCCACGCCCTCGAAGTTGGATGCGTGACCGCCCGAGCGCAGGCCCTCGTGCCCGTAGCGATCGTAGATCTGCCGGCGCTCGGGGTCCGACAGCGCTTCGTAGGCCTCGGCCGCCTCCTTGAACTTCTCCTCCGCCTGCGGGTCGTGGTCGTTGACGTCGGGGTGCAGCTCGCGTGCCAGGCGGCGAAACGCCTTCTTGATGTCGCCCTCGCTGGCGCCGCGCGGAACTCCGAGCAGCTCGTAGTAGTCCTGGGGCACGGCCTGAACGCGCCTAGGACTCGTCGTAGACGTCTTCGACGAAGCGCGAGAGGGCGAGCGCCGCCTCGCGCACCGCGGGGATCGCCGTGGCGTAGTCCATGCGTACGGGGCCGATCACCGAGACTGCGCCCAGGTGGCGCCTGGACAGGCCGTATCCCGCCGCCACGACGGCGAGCGACTGTACCCCCGGCGTCGCGTTCTCCTCGCCGATGCGCACGTAGACGTCGCGGCCTCGCGGCGTGCCCTCCAGCGCGTCCTGCACCACGTTGAGCAGCGTAACCCTGCGCTCGAGCAGCTCCATCAGGTCGTTGAGCTGGGAGACGTCCTGGAAGCGGTGCTCACTCAGCAGCCGCGCCGTCCCATCCACGTACAGAGCCTCCTCGGCCGTCGCGGCCAGCTCGGTGAAGGCCGGCGAGAGCTCGTGCAGGAATGCACGCTCGGTCGGCGAGAGCTCGGGCTCGGTCAGGCGCTGGCCGAGCATGCGGGCGCCCAGCCCCATGCCCACCAGCTGCTCGTTGAGGTAGCTCGCCGCCCAGTCCGCCAGCCCCGGGTCGACCGGAGAACCGAACGTGAACAGGCGCTTGGAGACGCCACCGGTCGACGTGATCACCACCACCATGAGCACCTGGGGTTGGAGGAGGAGCACCTCGATCCGGCGGATGGTCGACGTCTCGATCGGCGGCGCGGACACGAGCGCCAGCAGGTCGGTGACCTGGGAGAGCGTCTCGGTCGTGGCCCGCATCGCGTCGTCGACCTCGCGGCGCACCAGCGAGAGGCCGAAGGGCGAGGTGGCTCGGCGTGACGCCGGCTCGGAGAGCAGCCCGTCGACGAAGTAGCGGTAGCCGGCATCGGTCGGCACCCGGCCGGCCGACGTGTGCGGGTGGGCCAGCAGACCGTGCTCCTCGAGCACGGCGAGCTCGTGGCGGATCGTCGAGGGGCCCCACGTGACCTCGCCGTCGGCCGCCAGCCACTTGGACCCCACCGGCTGGCCGGCCTCGAGGTGGCCGTCGACGACCTTGCGGAGGATCAGCTCCTGACGCGGGCTCAGCATGCGCTTGATTCTAGGCGTGGGCGCCGTCAGCCCCACGGAGACCGTCAGTCCAGCGCGAGCTCGGCCTCGGCGTTGCGGATGATCTTCTTACCGTCCTGCTCGGCGACCGCATCGACCTTCGCGACGCCCTCTGCGACCTCCCGCACGGTCCCGGTCACCGTGATCTCCTGCTCGGGCACGCCCATGCCCCGGAACTGCACGCTGAGGCTGCGCAGGCTCTCCGGGCCGCCGGCGGCGTCGGTCTGGGCGCGCGCCACCTGGGCCATCGTGTACAGCCCGTGGAGGATCCGGCCCGGCAGCCCTACCTGCTTGGCGAACTCCTCATCGATGTGGATCGCGTTGAAGTCGCCCGACGCGCCCGCGTAACGGTTGGTCAGGTAGCGGTCGGGGGTGACCTTGAGCTCAGGAATCTCAGCGCCTTGCGTCAGCTCGGCCATGTCACTCGCTCCCCCGCACGATGAAGGTCCACTTCCCGGTGGACACCATCTCGTCGTCGCGCTCGGACTCCGATTCCAACACGTAGAACCCCATCGGCCCCCGCTCGTAGATCTCCTTGACGGTCATCGTGCTGATGATCTCGTCGCCCGCGACCACGAGCGGCCCCCAGCTGAACTCCTGGCCGCCGTGCACCATCTGCGCGAAGTCGAGCTCGAGGTCGGGGTCGAACAGGGCTGGTCCCAGGGCCGGCCCTGCGTAGACGACGGCGAACATCGGCGGCGCAACGACATCCGCGTGCCCGGCCTCCCGGGCCGCCTCGACGTCCAGGTGGATCGGATTCGTCTCACCCACCGCCTCCGAGTACTCCTTGATCTTCTCGCGGCCGACCGCGTAGGTCACGGCGGGATAGCTCTTGCCGACGGCTTGGTCGTTCACGGGCATCGCGGCGCGGGAGTGTAGAGGGCGGCGCGGCCCGGCATCATCCCGCCCGTCAACCGCGAGGAGGCCCCATGAAGTCGCACACCGTGTACCGCACGTTTCATACCGAGCGCCGGCGGGAGTTCGTCCGCATCACCGACGACGTGCAGACGGCGGTCGACGACGCCGGCGTCAGCGAAGGGATGGCGCTGGTCTCAGCGATGCACATCACCGCGGGCGTGTGGGTCAACGACGACGAGCCCGGCATCCTGGAGGACGCGCTGGAGTGGCTGGACAAGCTCGCGCCCCCGACGTGGCAGCCGCCGGCGGCCGAGGTCTCGCGTGAGCTGCTGCCCGACGACGGCGACTACCGCCACCACCGAGGCGGCGAGGACAACGGCGACGCTCACCTGAAGAACATGCTCGTTCATCACCAGGCGATCGTGCCGGTCACCGAGGGTCAGCTCGACCTCGGGCCCTGGCAGGCGATCTTCTACGCCGAGTTCGACGGCCAGCGCAACAAGCGCCTGATCATCAAGGTGATCGGGGAGTAGGGGCGCCTTCTCGTCACTTTGTTGTCGCCCGGGATGCTGCCCCGCTTTTCCGGGATCCCAAAGCCGGGCGGGGGCTGCTTGGGCAGCTTGGGAGTCGACTTGGGGGTCGCAGGCTGTCGTGGCTCTGGTGAAGGCATCATTTCACGAGCTTATCGCTGAGACTGATGGTCCACAGGAGCACCTCGATGCCGAGCGCCACACAGCCGGTGGTGTACCACCGACCAAGCCGCGCGAGTGTGGCCCTGTTGGTCTCGTGAAAATCCTCGATCCACTCCGCCGCAATCCGTTGGGACTCTTCGAGCGAGGCGTCGTTGTCCTCGGCGAGCTCCGAGAGCACCGTGCCTTGGAACTCGAGTACCAGCTGATGCCTCGACTTTCGTGATCTCACGCCGCGGTGAGCGCTGAGGGTGTGGGGGCGGGCGTGATTTGTGGGTTGGTGGTCGTGGCGGGTGCTTGTGCGTGATATTCGTGGCGGATGAGCTCGCGGCGCAGTGCGGCGAGCATGTC
>JBBSIW010000280.1:0-3671 GCA_038231895.1 Solirubrobacterales bacterium
TGCTGCAGATCGCCTCCGTGCAGGTGCGCTTCCATACCGTGCCCCACTACCTCGCCACGCATGCCGTCGAGCTTGCTGCGGGCGACGGCGGCGGACGCTTCACCTTCGGGGCCGACTGCCGACCCTCCGACGAGCTCGTGGGGTTCGCGCGCGACACCGACCTGCTGATCGCCGAGGCCACGCTGCCCCGGCCCGAGCCCGAGGGCCCGCGCGGGCACCTCACACCGGCCGAGGCGGGCGATCACGGCCGCCGCGCCGGCGCGCGGCGCCTCGTGCTCACGCACATCTCGGATGAGCTCGATCAGGACTGGGCTCAGCGGGAGGCTGAGCGCGAGTTCGGCGGCCCGGTCGAAGTCGCCCGCGAGGGCGCTGTCTACGGCGTCTGACCGACGCGGTCCACCCCGGAGTAAGCCGGCACCGCGCGGGTAAGCTCACGCCATGGCTCCCGAGCGCGATCTGTTCGCCAACTTCGAGCGGATGCGCCGCGAGATGGATGAGCTCTTCGGCGACGTCTTCCAGCGGTCCGGCCTGGCACGACGTCAGCCCGGCTTCTCGCCACCGGTCGACGTCTACTACTGCAGCGACCCTCCCAAGGTCGTGATCAAGGCGGAGCTGGCCGGGATAGACCCCGATGCGCTGGGGCTCGAGATCCAGGGCCGCGAGCTGATGATGACCGGCCTACGACGCCCCGCCGAGACCGAAGGCCGCGTCTACCAGCAGCTCGAGATCGAGCACGGACCGTTCCGGCGGGTCATCGCGCTGGGCGTCGACGTGCGCGCCGAGGAGGCGCACGCCGTCTACGAAGACGGGTTCTTGCGCGTCGAGCTGCCCGTGGTCGAACGCGAGCAGCGCACGCGCCAGGTTCCGATCGACGTGCCCGACACTCCGCCCGACGGGGGGAACGGGTGATCGAGATCGAGAGCCTGCCGGGGGCGGCCGGCGCGGTGGACCTGAGTGGCGCACGGGCGCTTCCCGACGCCATCCCGGTGCTCCCGCTGCGCGAGACCGTCGCCTTTCCCGGCACGCCGACGCCGCTGGCCGTTGCGCAGGAGCACTACATCGCGCTGGTCAACGACGCACTCGGCGGGAACCGCATGGTCGCGATGGTGGCCTCGCGTGAGGCCGAGGCTGAGGTCCCCACGCCCGACCAGCTCTACGAGGTGGGCGTGGTCGGCGCCATCGCCCGCATGCTCAAGGTGCCCGACGGCTCGCTGCGGATCCTGGTCCAGGGTGCTCAGCGGGTGCGCGTCACGCGGTGGGTCTCCAAGCAGCCCTACGCGACGGCGGCGGTCGAGGAGCTTCCCGACATGCTGGAGGAGTCGCCCGAGGTCACGGCACTGACCCGCAACGTCCAGCAGACGTTCAGCCGCATCGTCGAGGCGGTGCCCTATCTGCCCGAGGAGCTGCAGATGGCCGTGGCCAACGTCGACGATCCCAGTGCGCTCTCCTACCTCGTCGCGGGCGCGCTGCGCCTCAAGCCCGAGGAGAAGCAGGCGCTGCTGGAGGAGGTCGACGTCGGGCGCCGCCTGCGCCGCCTGTCCGAGATGTTGGCCCGCGAGGCCGAGGTCATCTCGATCGGGACGAAGATCCAGTCCCAGGTCGAGTCAGAGCTCGACCGCTCCCAGCGCGAGTACTTCCTGCGCCAGCAGCTCAAGGCCATCCAGGAGGAGCTGGGCGAGGAGGACGAGATCCAGGCGGAGGCCAATGAGCTGCGCAAGCAGCTCGAGGGGATCGTCCTCCCCGAGGTGGTCCGGCGGGAGGCCGAGCGTGAGCTGGCGCGCCTCGAGCGGCTCCCCCAAGCCGCGGCGGAGCACGGTGTGATCCGCAACTACCTGGAGTGGATCGTCTCGCTGCCCTGGGACAAGTTCAGCGAGGACAACCTCGACCTCATCCACGCCCGGTCGGTCATGGATGAGGACCACTACGACATCGAGCAGGTCAAGGATCGCATCCTCGAGTTCCTCGCCGTGCGCAAGCTGCAGGCCGACCGGCCGGCAGGAGGCTCCGGCGGCTCGATCCTCTGCTTCGTCGGACCGCCGGGCGTGGGGAAGACGTCGCTTGGCAAGTCGATCGCCCGGGCGCTGGGCCGCGCGTTTCAGCGCATCAGCGTCGGCGGGGTGCGCGACGAGGCGGAGATCCGCGGCCATCGGCGGACCTACATCGGGGCCATGCCGGGCACGATCGCCCGCGCCCTGCGCGACGCGGGGACCAAGAACCCGCTGTTCATGATCGACGAGATCGACAAGATGGGCGCCGACTTCCGCGGGGACCCCGCCAGCGCGATGCTCGAGGTGCTCGACCCCGAGCAGAACTTCTCCTTCCGCGATCACTACCTCGACGTGCCCCTCGACCTCTCAGACGTGATGTTCGTGACCACCGCGAACACGCTGGACACCGTGCCCGGGCCGCTGCGCGACCGCATGGAGGTGATCACCCTCGCTGGCTACACCGAGGAGGAGAAGCTCCAGATCGCGCGGCGCTACCTCGTTCCCCGCCAGATCGAGCGCAACGGGCTGACCAAGGGCAAGATCGAGATCACCGACCCCGCGCTGCGCGCGGTGATCGCCGACTACACGCGGGAGGCCGGCGTGCGCAACCTCGAGCGAGAGATCGGAACGCTGTGCCGCAAGGTGGCACGCCAGGTGGCGGAGGGCACGCTCACGCGCAAGTACAGCATCTCGGACAAGCGCACGCGCGAGCTGCTGGGCAAGCGCAAGTACTTCTCCGAGGTGCGGCGGCGAACTGCCCAGCCGGGCGTAGCGACCGGGTTGGCGTGGACCCCGGTCGGCGGCGACGTGCTCTTCGTCGAAGCCACCACGATGCCCGGGAAGGGCAAGCTCACGATCACCGGGCAGCTCGGGGAGGTCATGCGCGAGTCGGCGCAGGCCGCCCTGTCCTACGTGCGCGGCCACGCCCACGAGCTGGCCCCCGAGCTGGCCGACGACTGGTTTGCGACCCACGACATCCATCTCCACGTGCCGGCCGGAGCGATTCCCAAGGACGGCCCGAGCGCCGGGATCACCATGGCTACGGCGCTCACGTCGCTGATCACCGGCAGGGCGGTGCGCGAGGACGTCGCGATGACCGGCGAGATCACTCTCACCGGCCAGGTGCTGCCCATCGGCGGGCTCAAGGAGAAGGCGCTGGCCGCGCAGCGCAGCGGGATCGCCGCCGTCATCGCGCCTCGCCTCAACGAGCAGGACATCGACGAGATCCCCGAGCATCTGCGTAGCGAGATCGACTTCACCTTCGTCGATGAGATCGACGATGTGTTTCACACCGCGCTCGAGCCCGGGGTGCGACGGGTCGCCGGACGCGTCGGCCGGCCGCGTCGGCCGCGGGCACCCGAGCGCAAGGTGGCGCGTGGCCGGGGCTGATCTCGTCGTCTGATGTCTGGACTGGACATAGCCGGGTATGCTGCGGGCACGAGCAACCGGTCGAGGGAGAGGTATGGCAGCACGAAAGAAGGCGGCCAAGGCGGCCAAGGCGGCGAAGGCGGCCGGCGCGGGCGGTGCGGCCAAGGCCGTGGGCACCAACCCGTACGTCCGGCGTCTGGCTCAGGACCCGGAGTTGCGCCAGAACATCCGCGAGGCGGTTGATCAGACGCGCAGCGCCTACGAGCGCCTGGCCAACGGCAAGGCTCCCTCGAAGGCTCTGATGGAGGACAAGAA
>JBBSIW010000281.1:0-3661 GCA_038231895.1 Solirubrobacterales bacterium
GCGGGGGGACCATCCGGCGTCCCACCAGGGTTTGAGCATCGCCCACCACCGCCCCAAATTGATCTTGCGTGCGCGGCCGGGGTGTCCGCTGGGTCCGAGGCCTAGTCGTTCGAGCAGGCAGTGACCTGCGGCGGAACGTTCCTCGGGGGTCTGGGGGGTCTGCCAGCCGGGCCATGAGGTCGGGGCAGAGCCTGGTTGTTTGAGCCGTTGCGTGCGGGTAGTGAGATCAACCCATGGGTTGGGGGGGTCGCCAAGATCATCAATAGGCTGTGTGAGCTGCGGGTTTCCGTTGCCGCCGAACTGCTGCGGCTCGTGGTCGTGGTCGTCAACATCGGGAACGACGGACAGAGGCGCGTTGGTGATGAAGGCGTAGGTGGGGGTGCGGTTGCGGTCGCCGCCGAGGTAGCTTGCGGTGGCGCCGGGTTCGATAAGGAACAGCACGCCGGCGTCCTGGAGCCAGGCGATGGCGCGGGAGACGGTGCGGGTGGAGCGGGCGCCGGCGTCGGCAAGACGGTCGGCGGTCAGCGCGGCGACGACACCGGTGGACCAGTCCATACCGGCGATGAGCTGGTGGGCGATCTGGGACCAGCTGGTGGCGCGCTCAGCCCGCCAGGGCTGCTCGTCGATGAGGCCCTGGACGATCTGCAGGGCCTCGCTCTGGGCCCCGATCACGCGCCAGCCCGGAGGGATGAAGTTCCGCCAGCCCGGGTGTGGGGCGAACTCGCCACGCTCGAGCCGCGCGGCGCACCGCACCCGGCCGGCGCGTCTCTCCCGCGCGCGGCGCACCGCGGCCTCGCGGATCTCGGTCTTGGTCCGGACTCGAGCGGCGGCCCGGCGCTCGGTCCGGGCACGGCGGCCGCGCGGGCCGCGCCCAGCGGGGCCTTCTGTGTCCTGCGCCGCCGCCTGCTCGTCGATCGGCGCCGGGCCGGCGCCACCGGAACCCGCAGCGATGGCAGCGCCCAGGGCAGCGTTGCCATCCAGGTCACGGGCCGTGAGATGCGCGACCGCATGGATGGCGCAGATCGACCCCGCGTACTGGTCCTCCGCAAGGGTGAGCGAGCCCTGGTTGTAGCAGGGCAAACACCAGCCGGCAGGAGTTTCTCTAGCCGGCAAGCCGTGTGGCGGGTGCGCATCAGGGCGCGCAGGGGTTATCTTGGGCACGCGAAAGCGCCCCTTCTTCCTCGCAAGGGTTGGGGAACGAACCCGGTCTCGACCGGGTGCACGGCATCGACGTGGAGTTGGCTCTCCGCTCGACGCAGCTTGGCGAAGCGGTCCCCGGCCAGGGACCGCTTCGTTGCGTTATGAGGCCTTGTTCAGCGGCAGACCTTCCTGCACCTGGTAGGGGATCCCGACCTCAGCGGCGAGTAGCTCGCCCACGAAGTCGGTAGCTGTCATGCCCCGCTGCGCCGCGTGCTCGCGCACAGCGTCGAGCAGCGGGTTCGGAAGCCTGTAGGCGACCAGCCGCCGGTCACCCTTGGGCGGTCGGCCGATCCTTTTGCGCTCCATGGCGCAGTTCCTACCGTTCCCGCTATACACAATGGGGGAGGCGCGCCGAACTCCGGCACTGCGAGCGATCATTCGGCTACTTGGCATATGGGCGACTTGCTGCTCGGGCGGCCGCGGATCCGGCTGTTGAGCGCTACGTGGCGGCGGGTGAGTCCCGGATGAGGCGCAGGGCGTCGTCGCCGTGCACGGCCGTTGACCACAGCTGTTTCCATAGCCGCTGATAGAGCGCTACCAGCTCGGGGTCCGCGGTGCGCGAGCGGGCGTGCAGGAGTTCGACGGTGACCCAGGTCGGCACGTCAGCGCCGTCCCACACGATGAAGTCGTGCCAGGCCGGTGCACCCGTACGCCGCGCAGGCAGGACCGCGATCTCGACGTTGGGGAGGGTGGAGGCCGACACGAGGCGGTCCAGTTGCGCGGCTCGAACCCCGTCTGTCGGCCACCACCACAGCGTCGCCTCAGCCATCAGGAACTCGAAGTGGTGCCCGTCTTCGTACAGCCGTTGCTGTCGCTGCATGCGCGCGGCGACCGCGGCGGCGTGATCGCCGTCCGGGTCGACGAGCGGCATGAGCGCTCGGGCATACCCGTCGGTCTGGAGAAGCCCGGGAAGGAATCCCGAGGTGTAGCAGCGCATCCGCGTAGCGACGTCCTCGTCAGCGGCTGCGACGTCCTGCAGATGGCCGGAACGGCGCAGCGAACCCCACGACTGGGTCTCGACGTGCGCAGCGTCGACGAGGACCTCCAGCCGTGATCGCACCTCATCGTCGGCGGTCTCCAGCCATGCGGCGAGCTCGCGACGGTCGGGGAGGCGCGGGTCGGCGGGGTCCTCGATACGGGACACCGTCTTCTGCGAGACCCCGACCAGCCGACCCATCGCCGCCTGCGCGAGCCCGGCGGCGGTGCGAGCGGCGCGCAGCTCAGAGGCGAGGCGCCGTTGCAGAGGAGAAGCGTCAGACACTCGCCACCCGCGCCGCCTCGAGCCCGTACCGGGCCAGAAACACGTTCAATGGTTCAGCCGCTGCGAGAGCGCGCTCCCACGCCGCCTCCAAGCGATCGAGCACCGGCCTGTCGATGACCAGTTGGCAACCCAGCCAGTGCCCGGCGGTGTCGTAGTCCATGACCACCGCGTGGGCCGTGCAACGGCCTGCGTCGAACAGCCACATGTCCGGGACGTCTCCCACGGCGGCGCGCGGGATAAGGAAGTTCTCATCGCCGACGGCCTGCGCTTCGACCAACGCCACCAGCTCGATCCGCTGATACTCCGTCAGCGGCTCGTCCACGACCCGCACGCGCTGCCACTGTTTGGGGGCCTTGCTGTCCAGTGTTGTGCGGGCGATCCGGGCGAGCCAGGGATCAGAACGCACCGACCGATCCGGCACCGGGAGGTGCTCCTTGATCGCATGGATACGGGTGGCTTCGTCACCCACGTCGCCCACGTCGTAGCTGGGAAGGGTCTCCAAGCGGAACGCGGTCTTGCGGAAGTTGTCGAAGAGGGCGTCGAAGTCTTCGGGGCTCACCGGCTCACCGGGGCCGGCGTAGCGCTGCTGCGCTGCGCGCGTGGCCGGAATCGCCACGGCGCCACCATCGCGCGCAGCAGCAACCACGCCGGCAGGTCGGCCAAGAGCCGCGCCCAGGCATCGGCGGGGATCGCGACCACGTCCTCCCCGACCGGGATGTCCAGCCCGTCCTGGGTCGTCACGTAGCCCTGCACCTTCACCTCCCCGGTGACGGTGTCGCGATGCAGCGTCGGACACGGTCCGTTGTGACAGGACTCCCCAAGGATCGTGAGCATGGGCCTTCCCTTCGAAGTCGGTCTGAGTCTCCTCACTCGTGATGGTCAGGCGCATAGTCACCTCCGGTCAAGTCCAGACCTTGCCATCCGTCCAAATATGACTCAGTATGACTAAGTCAACTACGGGGAGTCGAGGGGTCGATGACGGTGAGACTGGCTGACGAGTTGTATCAGCGGCGCGCGATTCCGTGCGCGGCAGAGCCGGAGCGGATGTTCCCGGTGGATGAGTCCGGGCCGGGGCAGAGCCCGACAGTGGGGGAGCGGGCTGCGCTGACGGTGTGCGCCGGCTGCCCGGTGCTGGCTGCGTGCCGGGTGGCGGTGCTGGAGATGCCGCTGGCCTACGGGGTGGCCGGGGGGTTGACCGCC
>JBBSIW010000282.1:0-3656 GCA_038231895.1 Solirubrobacterales bacterium
CGGTGTCATCGGGATTGGTAGGAGGGGGTGGTGTCGTGTCGGATGTCGTCGGGGTCGAGGTGGTGTCGGATGTCGTCGGGGTCGAGGTGGTGTCGGGTAACGGTGGCAGCGTGCTCTCGCTCGAACGGGTGCTCGCGGTCGACTGGGTGCTTGCCGTGCTCTGCGTGCAGTCGTTCTCCGCCTGGCTGGCCACTCGGCTCAGACCGTCCTTGACGGTCGCGCGCAGCTTGGGGTCGACGTTGGTGGGCAGCTTCTTCGCCGCGTCCTGGGCGGCCGATGCGGCCGTGCGAGCCCGGCCGCATCTCCCCCTGGCCGCCGCGTCGGTGACGGACTCGAGCTTGCTGTTGATGGCATCCGCGTTTGAGGAGGGGATGAGGTTGTTGCGATCGCCGCAGGCCACCAGCAACGCGGCGGAGAGCCCGAGCGCGGCAGCCAGCAGGAGTGGGATCACACGACGCATCGCCGGATGCTACTGGCCGTACTCGAGGCGCTCGGCCAGTGAATCGGGCAGCCTGGCAGCGCGGATCGCGGCCGCGGCGGCCGCGATGTCGTACTCCTCGCGGCAGTAGCGCGCCGTCCAGGCTGCCGTATCGAGCAGGACCCAGGAGGCGCGTGGATCGCCGTCGCGGGGCTGGCCGACGCTGCCGGGATTGACCAGCCACTCGCCTTCGGAGAGGTCGAGCGTGGTGCCGGTGGGGCAGGCTTCGCCGGTCGCGGCCTTGCCGCCCACGCGCATGAAGGCGAGCGCCACGTGCGAGTGCCCGATCAGGCAGACGCGCTCGGACTGCGCGTCGAGGCACAGCTCGGCGAGCAGGGCCGAGAGAACGTACTCCCACACGGGGTCTCGGGGGCTGGCGTGGTAGAGGCCGACCTCGCGCTGCACGCCCCGGGGCTCGAGCTGATGCAGGAAGTCCAGGTTCTCCTCGGCGATCGTCTCCCGGGTCCACCGGGCCGCGAGCTCGGCCCCGCGGGAGAACTCATCCAGCGAGATGGTCCCGCGTACCCCGAGGTCGTGGTTTCCGGCCAGGCAATGGTCCGTGCGCGCACGAGCGAGCTCGACGCAGGCGTCAGGCTCGGCCCCGTAGCCGACCAGGTCTCCCAGGCACCAGACACGCTGGGCCTCGGCCCGCTCCACCGCCGCCAGGACGGCCTCGAAGGCGGGGCGGTTCCCGTGGATGTCGGAGAGGACGGCGATGCGCATGTCTAGTCTCTGCGAGGTGCGGACCGGACGCTTGCGCCTGCCAGTCGCGCTCCTGACCGCCGTGTTGGTGGCCGAGGCCGCGGTTCTGCTGCTGCGTCCGCGCGACGGCGTGATCGACCCCGCTCCGGTGAACGTCCGATCGTACTTCAGCCAGCACGAGCTGGCTCGCGCAGAGAGCTTTCGGCGACCCCAGCTGGCGCTGGCCGGTGGGCAGCTGGCGATCGAGCTCGCTGTGCTGGCGTTGCTCGTGCGGCGTCCGCCGGCCCGCCTGCGGGCGAGCTTTCGCAGGCCGATGCTGGCCGGTGCCGCCGCGGGCGCCGCGCTGTCGATGATGGTGAGCCTGGCGCCCCTGCCGCTCGGGGCGGTAGCGCGAGCACGAGCGCTCGACGCGGGCTTGATCACTCAATCGTGGCCCGGATGGGCCGGTGACGTGGCGAAGTCGACCGTGATCGGCGCGGCCATGAGCGCCGCTGGTGGCGCGCTGCTGCTCGGCCTCATGCGGCGCTTCCCGCGCACCTGGTGGGCGCCCGGCTCCGTACTAGCCGTCGGCCTCGGGGCCGTGTTCCTCTACGCCGGACCGGTGGTGCTCGATCCGATCTTCAACACCTTCAAGCCCCTGCCTGCGGGAGCGCTGCGCAGTGACGTACTGACCCTCGCGGCCACGGCGGGCGTGAAGGTGGATCACGTCTACGAGGTAGACGCAAGTCGACGGACCACGGCGGCCAATGCGTACGTCACGGGGCTGGGCCATACCAAGCGCGTCGTGCTCTACGACACCCTGCTGCGACGCTTCTCGCGCGACGAGACACGGCTGGTGGTCGCGCACGAGCTCGGGCACGTGCACTACGACGATGTGCCGCGCGGGCTGCTCTACCTCGCTCTGATCGCGCCGGCGGCGCTGTTCGCCGCTGCGGTGCTGACCGATCGGCTCTCACCCCGCGGGGCCGCGCCCGGCACCCCCGCCGTGCTGCCCGCCGCGGCCATCTCGCTTGCGCTGGTCAGCGCCGGGGTCGGTGTGGTCTCCAATCAGCTCTCACGGCGCGTCGAAGCCCGCGCCGACACCTATGCGCTGCGGCTCACCCACCTGCCCAGGGAGTTCATCTCCTCAGAGCGCCAGCTCGTCCTGCAGAACCTCGCCGAGCCTGACCCTCCGGCGTGGCAGACCGCCCTGCTGGGAACGCACCCGCCGACGCTCGAGCGGATCGGAGCCGCCGTGGCGTTCGAGCGCGGCGCCCGGGGCGGGTGAGCGTCGCCTATGCCGGCGGCTCAGGCTCGCCGCCGCCGGTCCCGGCGCCGCCGAACTCGGGCAGGTTCTTGATCCCTTCGCGCGTGCGCCACTTGGAGTAGTTGTCCTCCATCGCATCGATGAGCTCGCGCATGAACTTGGGCGAGAGGTTGACCCTCGAGACCACGACGCCCGGAATCTCGTCCTCGTCGACCTCGTGGTCCACGCGGGCGAAGGTCACCGTGAACTCGTAGTCGGAGTGGCTCACGTTCGCGAAGTTGGCGTAGACGCCCGCCATGATCTCGGGAGAGAAATGGATGTTTATCTGACGCTCCTGCGCGTCGTCTTCCTCGGGCATGGCTTCCTCGCTCGGGTAGGGGGCGGGGCGAGCGGCGAGGCTAGTATCGCACCCGTGAGGATCGTCGTCCTGGCCGTCGGCCGGCTCCGCCCACCCTTCGCCGACGATGTCGGGCACTACCAGAAGCTGCTGGCCGGGCACGCGCGGCTGGAGCTCATCGAGCTGCGCCAGGAGGAGCAGGTGGGCAGGCGAATTCCCTCGCAGGCGTTTCTCTCGCTGCTGGACCGCGAGGGTGACGCGTATGACTCGGTCGCGTTCAGCCGTTTCCTCGAGGAGCGCCGCCAGAACGGGCGTGACCTGTGCTTCGTGGTCGGCGGCCCCAAGGGGCTGGAGCTCGACGGCGCCGACCACCGCTTCTCGCTCGGGCCGATGACGCTTCCCCACCAGCTGGCCCGGGTCGTGCTGCTCGAGCAGCTCTACCGCGGCCACAAGATCCTCGCCCGCGAGCCCTACCACTACTGATGGCCGACGTGCCGGAGCCTCGCCGAGACCGGGTCGCGTCGAGCGTGCCGCAGCTGCGGGCCCGCGCGGAGGTGCTGTCCTTCCTGCGCCGGCTGGCCTGGCTGGGCGTGGCCATCCTCGGGCTGCTGGCGCTGGGATCGATCGGCTTCGTCCTCACCGAGGGGGCGTCGGTGTGGCGGGCGCTGCGCTGGACGCTGGACACGGTCGCCACCATCGGGTCCATGCCGCCGCCGCCCGACGTCGGCGGCCAGATCCTCGTCGTCGGCCTGATCGTGCTGGGCGTCGGTACGCTCTTCTACGCCCTGGTGACCGCGACGGAGTTCTTCGTCGCCGGCCACCTCAACGGCTTGCTCTCAGAGCTCCGCGAGCAGCGCATGATCGATTCGCTCTCCGACCACTACATCATCTGC
>JBBSIW010000283.1:0-3622 GCA_038231895.1 Solirubrobacterales bacterium
CGCGCTGCCGCCCGCGCCGGCGTGGCCCAGCGCGCCGCACTCGGGCCGGATCCCGACGACGCCACCCTGGATGCGGCGGCCAAGCGACTGGGCCTGCCCGCCGACGAGCGCCGAGCGCTCATCGCCCCGGTCCGCGACGATGCGGACGTGGTGGCCGCCGGCCGCGCACTGGCTCGCCTACGAGGAGGCCGACGTTGAAGGATCTGCACGAGCGGCTGCGCCGCGAGGTCGGGAAGGTCGTCATCGGACAGCGAGACGCCCTCGAGCTGCTGGTGGTCTCCGCCGCCCTGGGCGGCCACGTCCTGCTGGAAGGGGTCCCCGGGGTGGCCAAGACCCTGCTGGCCAACGCCTTTGCCCGCTGCCTCGGCGTCGAGTTCCGCCGCGTGCAGTTCACGCCTGACATGCTCCCCTCAGACCTCACCGGGACGATGACGCTGCGCGGCGGCGACCTGGTATTCAGGCCCGGCCCGGTGTTCACCAACGTGCTGCTTGCCGACGAGGTGAATCGCACGCCGCCCAAGACGCAGGCCGCGCTGCTCGAGGCCATGCAGGAAGGCCAGGTGTCGATCGACGGGTGTCCCGAGGCGCTTCCCGATCCCTTCCTGGTCGTGGCCACGCAGAACCCGATCGAGTACGAGGGCACCTATCCCCTGCCCGAGGCCCAGCTGGACCGTTTCGTCGTCAAGGTCGACATGGGCTATCCGGAGGAGGTCGAGGAGGTGGCCATGCTCGGCCTCGGCCGCGCGGGCGTGTCGCCGACCACCCTGGACGACGTCCAGGCGGTGGTGGGGGCCGGCGAGCTCCGCTCCCTACGCGAGCTGGTGGACGCGACCACGTTGGCCCCGGAGGTGGCTTCCTACGCCGTCGCCGTGGTTCGTCAGACTCGCGCGCTGCCCAGCGTGAGCCTGGGCGCCAGCCCGCGCGCCGCCGTGCACCTGGCGGCCGCGGCCCGCGCGGCCGCACGGCTGGCCGACCGCTCGTTCGTCACCCCCGACGACGTGGCGCGGATGGCCCCGGCGGTGCTGCGCCACCGGCTCGTGCTCTCGCCCGAGGCCGAGCTCGAGCGCTACACGTCCGACGACGCCGTGCGGACGGCGCTCGAGGCCGTGGCCGTTCCCCGGTGAGCCCAACACCGCGCGCCGCCGGGGTACTCGCCGTCATCGCGCTGAGCGCGCTGCTCCTGCCCCTCGGGCTCGTTGCCCTGGCGGCCGTGGCCCTCATCGGGGCGGTCGCTGTCGACGCGCTGTCCGTGCGCGCCGCGCCGGCCCTCGAGCGCAGCCTCCCCACGGTGCTCTCGCGCGGTGTGCGGGCGCCGCTGAGCGTTGTCGCCCCGCCCCTGTCCGGCGGCCTGCGCGTCCGCCAAGCTGCACCACCGGACCTCGAGATCGACCCCTCGGAGGCGGAAGGAGGACTCGACGCCACCGTCCTCCCACGCCGACGCGGACGCCACGTGCTTCCGGGGGTGGCCGATCGGCGCGAGGGCCCGCTCGGACTCGGTCGCTGGACGCACCGCTGCAAGGATGAGCGCGAGGTGCTGGTCTATCCCGATCTGCCGGCCGCGCGGAGGCTGGCCCTCGCAGTGCGCCAGGGCCGCTTCCGCGACCAGGGCCAGCGCAGCCGCGGTCCGCTCGGCCTGGGCACGGAGTTCGAGTCGATCCGCGAGTACCTGCCCGACGACGACGTGCGTCAGGTCAACTGGGCGGCCACGCAGCGGATGGGCCGGCCGATGAGCAACCAGTACCGGCTGGAGTCCGAGCGCGACGTGATCTGCCTGCTCGACTGCGGGCGCCTGATGGCCGCACCGACCCCGGCCCGCGAGGGCCGCCCGCGTGATCGCACACGACTCGACGCCGCGCTGGACGCCGTGGCCGCCGTCGGCCTCGTGGCCGACGAGGTCGGGGACCGCTGTGGAGCCGTGGCGTTCGACGACCGGGTTCGGCGGCTGTTGCGTCCCCGCCGCGCCGGGGGCGATGCGGTGGTGCGGGCGCTCTTCGACCTCGAGCCGGCACCGATCGACTCGGACTACGAGCTGGCCTTCCGCACGGTGAAAGGCGCCAAACGGGCACTGATCATCGTGCTCACCGACATCCTCGAGGAGTCCGCGGCCGGCCCGCTCGTGGACGCGGTCCCGATACTGGCGCGCCGCCACGCGGTGGTCGTGGCCAGCGCGTCAGACCCCGAGCTCGAACTGATGATCAGCACACCGCCCCGACACCCGCTCGACGTCTACGCGGCAGCGACTGCGCTCGCCGTGCTCGACGCCCGAGAGCGCGTGGGCCGGCGCCTGGGCGCGGCCGGCGCGCAGGCGCTCGAGGCGCCGCCGGACCGCCTGGGCGCGGCTTGCGTACGCGCCTACCTCAGGGCGAAGGCGCGGGCGCGCCTGTAGCGCCCCGGGCGCCCGCGCCACAGCACGAGACCCCAGAACAGTGCGCCGAGGCCGAGCCCGACGGCGAGGGCCGCACCCAGCCCGAGCCCGCGCGGCGTGAGGAAGCCCTCGACCAGGCCGGCCACCACGAGCCAGGGGACCGTCCCCAAGACCACCTCCACCGCCTGCCGCGCCTCGGCCTGGAGCGCCACGGCCCGCCGGCGCGGCCCGGGGTCCACCAGCACCCAGCCCACCCGCAGCCCGGCCGCGCCTGTCACTGCGATGCACGAGAGCTCGAGCACGCCGTGCGGGAAGGTCAGCTCGACGAACGTCCCGCCGCTGCCGGCCTGGTCGGCGAGCCCGCCGATCACCCCGAGCAGCAGGCCGTTGTAGAGCAGCGCCGCTCCGGTCGGCAGCCCGGCGCCCAGGCCGCCTGCGAAGGCCACGAACGACACCTTGATGTTGTTTGTGAAGATCTCCGCCGAGAACGCCGATTGGTCCCCGGGTGACAGGCCAAGGTCGCTGGAGTGGCGCGCGCCGCCGCGAAGGCCGCCCGGGACCACTCCGAGCGCGGCCCCCGGATCGTGGCGGCTCCACAGCAGCCCAAGGATGCCCGCCCCGATGAGCAGCGCCCAGGCCACGAGCACCGGTTGTGGACGCTCGGCGATCCGTCGCCAGTACCCGCGGCTGGCAAAGCTGCGCAGCGAGCCGCGCTCGTTGGCAGTGCCGTACACCAGCGCGCGCGCCTGGCCGACGAGATCCTCCAGGCGCGCCACGATCGGGTCTCCTGCGAAGCGCCGGCGCGCGAGCCCGAGATCGGCGGCCGCTCCCCGGTAGCGCTCGCCGAGCCGGCGCACGCCGTCCGGACCGAGCCGCTCGGCGCGTCCGCGAGCGTCCTCGAGCAGACGCTCGAGCTCATGCCAGTGCGGCTCCCGCTCGGTCTGGAAACGCTCTAGGTTCAGGCTGTGGAGTATGAGGACCGAATCCGGATCGCCACACCCGAGGGCCTCGACCTCGAGCTCACGCTGGCAGGGCTGGGCTCACGTCTGATCGCAGCCCTGCTCGATGCGCTGCTCAAGGGGCTGGTCTTCATCGCCGTGATCATCGTGATGGCCGCGACCGGCGACCCGCCGGTCCTGCGAGCCTTCCTCTACGTCGTCGTGTTCTTCCTGCTGTTCGGCTACGACGTCCTCTTCGAGGTGCTCTCCTCGGGACGCACGCCGGGGAAGCGCTGGACGGGCCTGAGGGTGCTCCGCG
>JBBSIW010000284.1:0-3620 GCA_038231895.1 Solirubrobacterales bacterium
CGCCTTCAAGCCTGCCCAGGTCAAGGCCAAGGTCGGCCAGACCGTCAAGTGGACCAATGAGGACGCCTTCGCCCACAACGTGAAGGCCGACGCGGGCGAGAGCTTCAAGTCCCAGAACTTCACGCAGGGCGGCACGTACTCCTACAAGCTCGACAAGGCCGGCACGATCAGCTACGAGTGCACGATCCACCCGGGCATGAAGGGCACGATCACCGTCACGAAGTAAGGGCCCACGACCGAACAGATGGTGGTCTGGGACGGTCGATCCGTGGATGCCAGACGCCGCACGTGAGCGGAGCAATAGCAGGGCTATTGCGAGCGAGCGGTGGCGAATGGCGCCGCGGAGCGGCCGTATCCAGGCCGTCAGATGTTTGGTCGTGGGCCCTCAAGTCCGGCGGGTGCTCACGCCGAACCCGCGCAGCACCATGAGCGCCCGCTCGCCCAGGCTGGCGTGCGCCGGGAGCACGCCGAGCTGCACCGCTGCGTCGTAGGCGTCGAAGAACGCCCGCACGCGCACCAGGCGGCCGAGCTCGATTCGGCAGTAGAAGATGCCGTGTACGGCGATCGGCCGTCCGCTGGCGGGGAGGCTTCCCAATGGCTGGGTGTGGGTGCCGGTGAGCCGGCAGGGAAGGACGGCGTGATCGTCGTCGTGAAGCGCCGCGCCGCTCGCCTGCACCCGCGCGTCGGGGAAGCCGGCCCACGCCACGGCCGCGTGCTCGCCGATCTCCGCGGCACCGCGCAGCGGGACGGGCGTCAGCGGATCCTCGTATTGCACCTCGGGCGCGCAGAGCGGGCCGAAGGCGTCAGCTTCGCGGCCCGACCAGGCCCGCTCCCAGCCGGCGATCAGCTCAGCGTGCGTCATCGTCGCGCGGCGCGAGGTCGGGCATGCCCTCCCCGGGCGTGGAAGGCTCCGCATACAGTCGGCGGGGGATGCGCCCGGCCCCGCGGGCCAGCCGGCCCGCCTCGACGCCCATGCGCACCGCGTGCGCCATCGCCACGGGATCCTGAGCGCGGGCGATGGCGCTCGCGCACAGCACCGCGTCGCAGCCCAGCTCCATCGCCAGTGCGGCGTCCGACGCCGTCCCCACGCCGGCGTCGAGTATCAGCGCCACGCTCACCCACTCGCGCATGATCGAGAGGTTGTAGGTATTGCGGATTCCCATCCCGCTGCCGATCGGAGAGCCCAGCGGCATGACCGCGGCGCAGCCGACGTCCTCGAGGCGGCGCGCGAGGACCGGATCGTCGTTGGTGTAGGGCAGCACCACGAAGCCCTCGGCCACGAGCGACTCGGCGGCGGCCAGCAGCTCGGGCGCGTCGGGGAGCAGCGTGCGCTCGTCGCCGATCACCTCGAGCTTGATCCAATCGGTCTCAAACGCCTCGCGCGCGAGGCGGGCGGTCAGGATGGCGTCGCGGGCAGTGGAGCACCCCGCGGTGTTGGGCAGCAGTGAAACGCCTGCGTCGTCGAGTACGTCGACCAGCGATCCCCGCTGGGACGGATCGATGCGGCGCAGCGCGACGGTCACGAGCTCGGCTTGGCTTGCCCGGATGGCCTCCGCGAGACTGTCGAGGCTCGGAAACCCCCCGGTGCCGAGGATCAGGCGCGAGGCGAAGGTGCGCCCGGCGATCTCCAGCGGGTCGACGACCGCGGGCGAGACGCGCGGCTCGATTGCCATCAGGCGCCACCCTGGATGGCGCTGAGCAGGTCGATGCGCGCGCCCTCGGACAGGGCGTGCTCATCCCAATCCGCCCGCGGGACGACCTCCGCGTCGACGGCCACGGCGATGCCACGACGCGGAGGGCCGAGGTTCACGCGCTCCAGGAGCGCGGTCACCGTGGCGTCGTCCTCAACGCGCAGCGGCTCGCCATTGAGGTGCACGATCACGCCGCGACCTCGGCGGCAAAGCGGCCAGGCGCGAACGGCCGGGCGAGCTCGGGCGCCGGCTCGCCGGCCAGGGCGCCCACCACGAGGTCGGCCGTGATTGGCGCCAGCAGGATGCCGTTGCGGTAGTGCCCGGTCGCCCAGTGCAGGCCGTCCAGGGCGCCGGCGCCGATGATCGGAGCGTTGTCGGGAGTGCCCGGGCGCAGCCCGGCCGAGGCGTCCTCGACCTCGAGCTCCGAGATGCCCGGAAGCACGTCGTAGGCATCGCGAAGCAGGTCGTGCATCGCACCCGCGGTCACTGCGGTGTCAAAGCCCCGCTCCTCGACCGTGGCCCCCAAGACGTAGCGACCGTCGCCGCGCGGCACGACGTAGACCTCGGACGTCCGCAGGACCCGCTCGAGCAGATCGGGCCCGGCCGGGTCGCGCAGGCGCAGGATCTGGCCCTTGACCGGGCGGATCGGCAGCCGGGCCTCCGGGGGAAGGCCGTGCAGCGAACCCGACCAGCATCCCGCCGCGACGAGCACGACGGCCGCCCTCACGCGCTCGCCACCGGTCAGGCGGACGCCGTCCACGCGGTCCCCGTCGATCTCCAGCGAGGCGACCTCGGAGCCGCTCCGCAGCTCGCCGCCCGCGGCGCGCACAGCGGCGGCCAACGCATCGATCAGCGCGTGTGGGTCCACCGCGTGGTCCTCGGGCGCGTGCATGGCGGCTCGCATAGTGGGTGCCAGCCCGGGCTCCAGTGCCCGTGCCGCGCTGGGCAGTAACCGGGCCACCGGCAGGTCGAGCGAATCGCGGTAGGCGATCTCGCGGTCCAGCGCCTCGGCCGCGTCGCGGTCGGCGGCCACCAGCAGCGTGCCCGAACGTCGGTAGCCAGGGTCGGCGCCGCCGGCTCTGGCGAGCTCGGCGGCGAAGGCCGGCCAGCGACAGGCGCTCTCTCGGTTGAGCGCCAGCAGATCGTCTTCTCCGAAGCCGGCTTCGGTGACCGGTGCGAGCATGCCCGCCGCGACCCCCGAGGAGCCGGCACCGGGCTGCGCCCGTTCCAACACGGTCACGCTCAGTCCACGCTGGCAGGCCCGCCAGGCGACCGCGAGCCCGATCGTCCCGCCACCGATCACGGCGAGGTCTACCGACTGCTGCTGTGCTCCAGGCAATGCACCTCCCTGCGCCGGCATGATCCGGATCAGGTTCTGACGGTCGGCGGTCGTGATACCGCCCTCTCAGCCGCACGGGCTCCCGTGCAGTCAATGGTACTAGCGCCGCAGCGGCGCCCTGCCAGACTTCCGGCATGTCCAGGGCGAGCAGGGATCGACGCGGGCGCCTGCGAGCCGCCCGCGTCTACCTCGTCTGCGACGCGCGGCCGCGCGGTCACGACCCCGGCCCGTTCCTCGATCGGGCGCTGTCGGGCGGGGTCGACGTCGTACAGCTGCGCGACAAGGCGGCCGACGCCGGCACCCTGCTCGCCGCCGCTGCGACCTTTCGCCGGGCATGCACGGAGCGCGGTGCCCTGTTCATCGTCAACGATCGGCCGGACATCGCGCTCGCGGCTGACGCCGACGGCGTGCACGTCGGACAGGAGGACGTGGCGGTCGCCGATGCCCGTACGATCGTCGGCTTCGAGCGCCTGGTCGGGCTCTCCACCCACACCGTCGAGCAGCTCGAGGCAGGCGAGCGCTCGGGCGCCGACTACGTCGCGGTCGGCCCCGTCCATGCCACGCCGACGAAGCCCACCTACCCGGAGGTC
>JBBSIW010000285.1:0-3612 GCA_038231895.1 Solirubrobacterales bacterium
ACGCCGCCGACCTGTTCTACCTCGGCGGCGGGCAGGACTCCGACCAGCGCCGGTGCGCGCTCGACCTCGCCGAGACCAAGCGCGCCGCGCTGCACGAGGCGGCCGCGGCGGGCAAGACGGTCCTCGCGGTCTGCGGGGGGTCCCAGCTCCTCGGCCACTCCTATGTCCTCGGGGACGAGGAGCTCCCGGGCGCCGGCCTGGTCGACCTGCGCACGGTCCGCGAGGACGGGCCGAGGCTCATCGGCAACGTCGCCATCGAGGTGGACCTCGACGGCCGCCGGGTGGTGCTCGCGGGCTTCGAGAACCACGGGGGACGCACGCACCTCGGGCCCGGCGAGCGGCCGCTGGGCCGCGTGCTCGCCGGCCACGGCAACAACGGGGCCGACGGGCATGAGGGCGTCCGTCGCGACGGGGTGATCGGGACCTACCTGCACGGCCCACTGCTGCCCAAGAACGCCCGCTTCGCCGACTGGCTCATCGCGCGCTCGACGGGCGGCGCGCCGCTCGCGTCGCTGGACGACGAACTGGAGCATCGGGCGCACGCCGAGGCACGCCGGGCCGCCGGCGTATAGGATTAGATCTCTTTCAGGTAGGGACCCTTTCTCGTGACACCGTCTCACACCGCCCAACCCGAGGGGCAGTCCTCCTCCGCTGACTCCACCGCCGCCGAGCTCGAGTTCCGGGAGGCCACCAAGCGCTATCCCGGCGCCGATACGGCCGCCGTCGACCACCTGTCGCTGACCGTCCCGGCCGGTGAGATCTGCGTCCTGGTCGGCCCCTCGGGCTGTGGCAAGACCACCGCCATGCGGATGGTGAACCGCCTCATCGACATCACCGAGGGCGACATCCTCCTCGGGGGTGCGTCCGTCAAGAACCAGGAGCCGGCCGAGCTGCGGCGCTCGATCGGCTACGCGATCCAGCAGATCGGCCTCTTCCCTCATCACACCATCGGGGACAACATCGCGGCCGTCCCCCGCCTGCTCGGATGGGACAAGGACCGCATCCACGCCCGGGTCGACGAGCTCATCCAGCTCATCTCCCTCGACACCGACGTGCGCGACCGCTACCCCGCCCAGCTCTCCGGCGGTCAGCGCCAGCGGGTGGGCGTGGCCCGCGCCCTGGCCGCCGACCCGCCCGTCCTGCTCATGGACGAGCCCTTCGGCGCCATCGACCCCATCAACCGCGAGCGCCTCCAGAACGAGTTCCTGCGCCTCCAGCGCGAGATCCGCAAGACGATCGTCTTCGTCACCCACGACATCGACGAGGCGATCAAGATGGGCGACCGCATCGCCGTGCTCAAGACGGGCGGTCACCTCGCCCAGTACGCCCCCCCCGCCGAGCTGCTGATGTCGCCCGCCGACGACTTCGTCGAGCAGTTCGTGGGCGCCGACCGGGCGCTCAAGCGCCTCGCGCTCCAGCGCGTGCGCGACATCGACCTCTGGACCGCGGCCCTCGCCCGCCCGGGCGACCTCGCGGAGGGCATCCGCCGCAAGGTGGCCGACGCCGACCTCCACCTCGCGCTCATGGTCGACGCCGACGGCCGGCCGCAGGGCTGGGTGTCCGAGCGCGACCTCGCCGCGGCCGGTGAGCGCATCCCCGAGAAGCCGTCGTCTTCGGCGCTCCCGTTCATCGACCTCGACGACGTCCTGCGCGACGCGCTCGGCCGCCTGCTCGACTCCGAGATGCGCTACGCCCCGGTGGTCGACGGCGCGGGCCGGGTGACCGGGGTCCTGTCCATCGACGTGATCTCCCACGCGCTCCACGTTCCGCCCGAGGAGACCCGGTCGAGCACCGAGCTCGTCGCCGACGCCGAATGATCGACGTCCTCCTCGCGCAGGGCAGCGGGTTCTTCCAGAAGCGCACGGGCGCGGGCTGCGTCGCCGAGAACGGCTTCTGCCCGAGCTGGATCGCCGACAACATCAACAAGTACTGGACGCCGCTGGGCCAGCACGTCTTCCTCACGGTGACCGCCGTGGCGATCGGCTTCAGCATCGCCTTCGTGCTGTCGCTGATCGCCCACCGCCAGCGCTGGCTCACAGGGCCGATCACCGGGGTGACGGGAGCGCTCTACACCGTCCCGAGCGTCGCGGCGTTCTTCCTGCTCATCCCCGTCAGCGGGCGCGGCAACCTCACCGCGGAGATCGCGCTGGTCTCCTACACGCTGCTCATCCTCTTCCGGAACATCACCGCCGGCCTGCGCAACGTGCCCGAGGACGTCATCGACGCGGCGCGGGGGATGGGGCTGACCCCCAACCAGATCCTCCGGCGTATCGAGCTGCCCCTGGCCATGCCGGAGATCCTCGCCGGCCTGCGCATCGCCTTCACCACGACCGTGGGACTGGCCACACTCGCGTTCTTCGCGGGCGGGAGCGGACTCGGTGAGCAGATCTACTCCGAGAAGGCGGGCACGGGCGGGATCTTCTTCAAGTCCAACGTAGTCGTCGCGGGCGGACTCGCCGTCCTGCTCGCGGCCGTCGGCGACCTGGTCTTCCTGAGCATCCAGCGCTTCGCGCTGCCGTGGCGGCGGGCCACGGCCACATGAGCGCGCTGCTCCTCGCGCAGGCCGGCGGCGCGCTCGGCTGCGGTCCCGGGCCCCAGCACGCCAGCACGTTCTCCGACGCGTTCCAGCTCATCGCCTCCGAGCGCGAGTCGATCTCCGGCGGGGTATGCATCGGCGGCCTGAGCGAGTTCGGCGACCTGGCGCTGCGTCACCTCGGTGTGTCGCTCCTCGCGATGGCCGTCGCAGCGGCCATCGCCCTGCCCACCGCCCTCTGGCTGGGGCACATCGGACGGGGTGAGTTCCTCGCGGTGACGGTCTCGAACGTCGGGCGCGCGGTGCCGAGCCTCGCGCTGCTCGCGTTCTTCGTCGCCTTCCTCGGCCTCGGCCTTCCCAACGTCGTGGCCGTGCTCGCCCTGCTGGCGATCCCCCCCATCCTGACCAACACCTACGTCGGGGTCCGGCAGGTGTCCTCCGAGACGGTCGATGCGGCCCGTGGTCAGGGGTACACCGAGACACAGATCGTGCGCCGGGTCGAGTTCCCGCTCGCGCTACCGCTCATCTTCGCGGGCCTGCGCACCTCGGCGGTGGCAGTGGTCGCTACCGCCACGATCACCCCGCTGGCGAACGTCCAGTCACTAGGCACACCGATCCTCGAACCCCAGACCTACGGCTTCTCGGGGCAGATCGCCGCCGCGATCGTTGTCGCGGCGATCACCCTCGCCACCGACGGAGGGATCAGTGCGCTTGGCCGCGCGCTCACGCCCAAGGGACTCAAGGTCATGGCCCGCCCCACGGCCCAGCGGCGGCTCACTCTTCCCTTCATCCACCGAACCAGAACGGAGACCACATGAGGAAGCACGCACGCGTGCTCACCGCGTTGCTGGCCGTGCTAGTACTCGGGCTGACGCTCGCGGCGTGCGGCTCGAGCAACAGCGGCTCGAGCGACAGCGGCAGCAGCAAGAAGTCCGGCTCGAGCGGCGGCTCGGGCAGCAGCGGCAAGCTCATCAAGAAGGACGCGGCCAACGCGAGCAAGCGCCTGACCATCGGCTCGAAGAACTTCGCCGAGCAGTTCATCCTCGGGGAGATCTATTCCCAAGCCCTCGAGGCCGCAG
>JBBSIW010000286.1:0-3605 GCA_038231895.1 Solirubrobacterales bacterium
AGCTCGAGCGCCTCGTGTTCCCCCGCCAGCCGCGCCACGACCGCATCTGCCTTGCCGACTTCTTCGCGCCCCTGGAGGGAGCCGATCCCAGCGCGCGTGACGTCGTGCCCATCCAGGCGGTGACGGTCGGACCCGAGGTGACCGAGCTGATGGCTCGGCTCGAGGCCGAGGGCGAGTTCGCCGAGCAGCTCTACGTGCACGGCCTGGGAGTGCAGTCCGCCGAGGGCCTCGCGGAGTGGCTGCACGCCGGCGTGCGCCGCGATCTGGGCATCGAGCCAGATCAGGGCCGGCGCTACTCGTGGGGCTATCCGGCCTGTCCGGACCAGTCAGAGCACGAGAAGGTCTTCCGCCTGCTCGACGCGCCGCAGATCGGCCTGGGGCTGTCGGGCGGCCACGCCGTGTCCCCCGAGCAGTCCACGCTGGCCATCGTGCTCCACCATCCGCAGGCGGTGTACTTCGGCATGAAGAGCGGATTCATCCCGAAGGAAAAGGCGCCGGACGAGCTCATCGCCGGCACCGAGCGCGGTGGGACGGTCCCCAGCGACGACGAAGAGCAGGATGACGACCCGGCTCAAGCTGCTGCCGACGCGCCGGTCATGGCCGGCGGCGCGGACTGAGTCGACTGACCGACCGTCCGACCGGCCAGAGCCTCGATCGCTGGGTCGAGCTCGGATTCCCGGGCGTCACCTGGATCCGCACGCGCGGGCGCGCTCGAGCAGGAGGTGGCGCTCGCGCTCGTTCTTCGTGAGCGAGGCCGCTCGCTCGAGCTCTGCCCGCGCCTCATCCAGGCGGCCGAGCTTGGCGAGCAGGTCCGCCCGCACGCTGGGCAGCAGATGGTAAGCCTTCAGCGCCGGCTCGTCGGTCAGCTGGTCGACCAGGTCGAGGCCCGCGGCGGCGCCGAACGCCATGCCCACGGCGACTGCCCGGTTGAGCTCCACCACGGGTGAGCGTGCCATCTCGGCCAGAGCGTCGTACAGCGCCGCGATCCGCTCCCAGTCCGTCTCCTCGGGGGTGCGCGCGCGAGCGTGGCAGGCAGCGATCGCGGCCTGCAGCGCGTAGGGGCCCATCGCGCCGCCGAGCGCAGCGGCGCGATCGAGTGCGGCCAGCCCGCGACGGATCAGCAGCCCGTCCCAGCGCACGCGGTCTTGATCGAAGAGCAGGACGGGCACTCCCGACGGGCCTACTCGCGCGTGCGAGCGTGAGGCCTGTATCTCCATCAGCGCGACCAGTCCGTGGACCTCGGGCTCCTTCGGGGCGAGCTCGGCTAGGATGCGGCCCAGCCGCAGGGCGTCCTCGCAGAGCGCGGGGCGCATCCAGTCATCGCCGGCTGTCGCCGAATAGCCCTCGTTGAAGATGATGTAGACCACCTCGAGCACCGAGGCCAGGCGGGCGTTGCGCTCGTCGCCACGGGGGGTCTCGATCGGCACGTGGGCCTCGGCCAGGGTCCGCTTGGCGCGCACCACGCGCTGGGCGACGGTGGCCTCGGCGACCAGGAACGCGCGGGCGATCTCGGCGATGGTCAGAGCGCCGACCAAGCGAAGCGTGAGCGCCACGCGCGCCTCGGTGGAGAGCACGGGGTGACACGCGGTAAAGATCAGGCTGAGCAGGTCGTCGCCGATGTCGTCGTCCACCTCGGCGGCCAAGTCTGGTTCGGTGCCCCGAGCCTCCACCTCCATCGCGCGTCCGAGCTCCTCGCGCTTTCGCTCGAGGACCTTGCTCCGGCGAAACGTGTCGATCGCCCGGTGCTTGGCAGTGCCCATGAGCCAGGCGCCCGGGTTGTCCGGCACGCCTGACTCCGGCCACTGCTCGAGCGCCGCGACAAGGGCATCCTGCGCGAGCTCCTCGGCCACTCCGACGTCGCCCACCATGCGGGCCAGGCCGGCGATCAGCCTGGCCGACTCGATTCGCCACACGGCGTCGATCGCCCGATGGGTCTCGGTCGCCGCCACGGCCATCGACTAAAGCATCGATGTCCCGCCGGGGTCGGCCCGCCGTCGTCGCGGTTTACTGATTCTGCTCGGCCTGGGCGCGAATGCGGTCCTCTTGCTCGCGGAGCTCAGGGGTGAACTCGTCGCCGAAGTCCTCGGCCTCGAAGACCTGGCGGATCTCGAGATCGCCCCCGCCCTCGTGCGGGTTGGGACAGCGCTTGACCCACTCGATCGCCTCCTCCTTTGACTTGACCTCGATCAGCCAGTAGCCGGCGATCAGCTCCTTGGCCTCGGCGAAGGGCCCGTCGATGACGGTGCGGTCCCCGCCCGAGAACGTGACGCGCGCCCCCTTCGAGCTTGGGTGGAGGCCCTCACCGGCGAGCATTACGCCGGCCTTCACCATCTCCTCGTTGTACTGCCCCATCGCGGCCAGCAGCTCCTCGGACGGCATGACGCCCGCCTCGGAGTCCTCGTTTGCCTTGAGCAGAACCATGAAACGCACTTGGTGCCTCCTTGTGGCTTGTGGGTGGAGGGCCGGGCGGCGCCGGCGCTCACCGGCTGAACCTGGGCCTCTACCGACACGTCGAACGGCCAGCTGCGAAATCGACAGGCGCGCGAAGCCTCCCGGCGCAGCGCTTCGGTCAGAGGCCTGACCCTGTCGAGTCAGGCCTCACCACTAGGCCTCGGCCTCCAGCCCGTCACGCCCCCCGCGCGGGCGTGCCGGCAGGCGCACCGGGCTGCTGTGCAGGGCGCGCAGGCGCACGTCCTTCCATGACATTCCCTCGTTGAGCAGTGCCGGCATCCCCATCGCCACGGCGGTGGCGATCTCCACCGCCTGGAGGACGATGCCGTAGCCCAGCGCGTCGGGCGCGGACACGTGGTAGGCACCGGCGAGCACCGCCACGCACGCCGCCTGGAACACGCCGAGGTTGGACGGCGTGGCCGGCAGCACGGCGGTGACGTTGACCGCGAATAGGACGGCGGCCGCGGCTCCCACGCCAGCGAGGTGATCCAGTCCCAGCGCCACGAGCAGCACGTAGCACGCAAGCCATTGGATGGCCCACGCCGCGAGTTGCGCGACCGTGGCCACCGCGCCCAGGCGAGGGACGCGAAATACGCGGAGGCCCAAGCGCACCCGCCCCATTGCGGCGCGCATGCGCCAGAGCGCCTCCTGCACCCGCTGCGAGCGCGAGGCGGGGCCGCGATGCAGGAGGCTCGGGACCACCAGGACGACTATCACGAGCACGAGCGGCGCAATGCTGGCGGCGAGAAGCGCGTTCTCGTGCCCCGCGAACAGCTCGACGCTCGAGAGCATCACCGCGCCGAGGATGACCAGGGCCACGAGATTGAGCAGGGTCTGAGACACCAGGGTGCCCACCACGATGGGCAGGTGCTCGCGAGCCCGACCGACGCGACGGGCGACCACCATTGCCCGCGTCGGCTCGCCGAGGCGGGCCGGCAGCGTGGCCGACATCAGCACGCCGATGAAGGTGCCCTGCATCGCGTCACGCCTGCGCACCGTCACCTCGGGAAGCGCGGCGCGCAGGATCGCGTGCCAGGCCAGTGCGCGCAGGACCATCGACGAGCACATGAGCCCCAGGCCGACGAGCACCCACACGGGGCTCGAGTAGAGCAGCGCGTGGCCGATCGAGTCCAGGCCGATGCGGTCCAGGGCGA
>JBBSIW010000287.1:0-3592 GCA_038231895.1 Solirubrobacterales bacterium
CGAGCAGCCTCGCCAAGGCGCCCGTCGTTGACGGCTTCGGACCCGGTGACCGTGCGTCCGCGGCGCGCGGCTCGATCGGCAGTCTGGAACTTGAGTCGGTCGAGTGAGATCTCGGCGGTGGAGTCCGAGATGGGATAGGTCTGCGGGCCATGGGCGCCGCGACTCACGCCAAGCAGGGTCACGCGCACGTTCGAGCGGTCCGCCGCGCGGCGGACCGCCTGGTTGACGCGGCGCTCCTCGACGTTGGAGCCGATCGCGCGCACGAGGTCGCCCGAGTAGCGCCGGGCCGACTGTGCAAGCCCTCCGAGCTTCTGGCTGCGCAGGTTGGACTCGAGCTGCGGGACCACGTAGAGATAGACCCCGGCCACGGCGACCAACGTGATCGCAGAGAACAGCAGCGTGAGCTGGTTGCGAATCGAGCGCAACCGGAGCATCGAGATCGTTAGCGCTCCTCGTCGCGAAACCGGTAGCCAACGCCGCGTACCGTGAAGATGTACGCGGGCTCCTTGGCGTCGGGCTCGATCTTCTCCCGCAGGTGGCGGATGTGGACGTCGACCGTACGGGGGTCGCGGTACGCAGCGTCGCCCCACATCCTCTCGAGCAGCATGTCCCGAGTGAACACGCGGCCGGGCCTGCGCGCCAGGGCGGTGAGGATCTCGAACTCGACGTAGGTCGTCTTGACCTCGCGGCCCTGCATTCGGACCGCGCGCTTGGCGAAGTCCACGTTGAGCTCGCCGGCGCTCAGCGCGGCTTCGCCGTTGACGTCCTCGGGCCGGGTCATCTCCGCCCGCCGCAGTGCGGCCTTCACGCGACTGCGGAACTCGCGCATGGAGAATGGCTTGGTGATGTAGTCGTCGGCGCCCAGCTCCAGCCCGAGAACCTTGTCGATCTCCTCCGACTTGGCCGTGAGCATGATGATCGGGACGGCGCTGTGGGCACGAAGACGGCGGCAGACCTCGAGACCGTCGAGCCGAGGGAGCATGACGTCGAGCACGACGAGGTCGAACGCCTCTTCGGCGAAGCGCGCGAGGGCCTCCCGGCCGTCGGCGGCGCGGACGACTTCGTAACCGTCCTTACGCAGCGGGTAGGAGAGCAGCGTCTGGATCGACTGCTCGTCGTCCACGAGCAGGATGCGTGCTGATGTGTCGACCATGACTCAATGACGCATGCAAGAGCTTAGAGGTGCGGTGCACCGGCCCTGCAAATCAGGGCCCAGGACCGTGGCGGGTACTGCACTAGGCTCCCTCTCGCCATGCTCGACCCGCGTATCTACCGGGGGGCGTTCGTGCCCGTGCTGGTCGCGGTGGTGCTCGCGGCGTTCTCTCTTCAGGAGGCTTCGACCGGCTCGACCACCTCGCTCGCGCCCGACGCGTTCGTAGGTGCCCGAGCCTTCGGCGGTCCGGGTACCGGTCTGCGCCCGCTGGCCGCGGCGTTTCCGCGTCGGCCTCCGGGCAGCCGCGCGGATCGCGCGGTGGCGGAGCGCATGGCCGCCGTGTTTCGCCAGACGGGCCTCGACGTGACGACGCGCCGATCCTCCGCTCGCACGGTCGTCGGGCGACGCACCCTCGACACGGTGATCGGAGTCCGCGCCGGGGCCTCCAACCGGCGCATCGTCGTCCTGGCCCATCGCGACGCGCTGTCCTCACCGGCCACGGCGGACCTGTCGGGCACCGCCACGCTGGCCGAGCTGGCTCGGATCTTCCAGGGCAGGTCGCTGCGCAAGACGCTCGTGCTGGTCTCCACGAGCGGAGGCTCGGGCGGCGATGGCGGCGCCGATGCCTTCGCGGCCGCCCCGGGCGGCCCGGTCGAGGCGGTCATCGTGCTGGGCGACGTTGCCGGGCAACGGGTCCGGCGCCCTCAGGTCGTGCCGTGGTCCCAAGCCCGCGGCATCGCGCCGCTGGGCCTGCGCCGAACGGTGGCCTCCGCGCTGACGCTCGAGACCGGGCGCAAGGTGGGGGAGTTGCGCCTGGCCGGCCAGTTCGCGCGCCTGGCCTTTCCGCTGACGGTCTCCGAGCAGGGCGTGGTCCTGGCCCGTGGACTCCCCGCGGTCCTTGTCGGAGTCAGTGGCGAGCGGGGGCCTGGACGCGAGCGCAGCGTCTCCGAAGAGCGCCTCCAGCAGATGGGCCGCACGGTGCTGCGGTCGGTGTCGGCCCTGGACGGTCGCGAGGCGTCCCTCGGTGCGCCCGTCTCAGATCTCCTCTACCGCAACAAGAGCGTGCCCGTTTGGGCCGTGCGACTCTTGATCGGCGCGTTGATCCTCCCGGTCGCGCTGGCCGCCGTGGATGGCTTCGCGCGCGTGCGGCGGCGGCGCGAGCCGGTGGCGATGTGGCTGGCGTGGACGGTCGCCGGCGCGATCCCGTTCGTCGCGGCCACGATCTTCGGTTTCGTCCTCGAGCTGACCGGGCTGCTGCCGTCGGCGCCCCCCGCGCCCGCTCCGCCGGGCGTCGTCCCCCTCGACGGCGCAGGCGTGGCGGCAATGGCCAGCATCGCGCTCGTGCTCTTCCTGGGTTGGCTCCTCCTGCGCCGACTGGTGCTGTCCACCGGCCGGGTGAGTGGAGATCCCGCTTCGACCGGAGCCGCTGCGGCCGTGCTGCTGGTGGCTGCGGTGCTTGTCGTGGCGGTCTGGATCCGCAATCCCTTCGCGGCCGCCCTGCTCGTCCTTCCCCTCCACGTGACGCTGCTGGTGGTGGCGCCCGAGGTACGCCTTCGGAGATGGATGGCGCTCGTGGCGCTCGCGGTCTCACTCGTCCCGGCGGTACTCGTCATCGTCTACTACGCGCGCGCGCTGGGCCTGTCCGCCGGGGAGGTTCCCTGGTTCGCCCTTCAGCTGACCCTCGGCGGTCACGTCGGCATCCTGGGCGAGCTGACGTGGTGCTTGGCCTGGGGCACGCTGGCCGGGGCACTGGTCATCGTGACCGCCCGGAGCCGCCGCCCGCCGACCGGGTCGGGGATGGGCGGGCCTGGGTCCACGCGCGGACCGCTCTCCTACGCCGGTCCGGGCTCGCTGGGCGGCACCCGGTCGGCGCTGCGGCGCTGAGCCCGGGCTGCGTCGGGCGGGCCGTTCCCAGCGTCATACTAGGCTCATGCGACGCGCGTTGCGCACCCTGTCGACGATCCTCATCGTCGCGGGCTGCCTCCTGATAGCCGACGCCGGAATCACCCTGGCTTGGCAGGAGCCGCTGTCGGCGATCTACGCGCGGGTTACGCAAGATCGCTTGGGCAATGACCTGCGCGCGCTCGAGCGCGCGGCGCCCACCGACCTGCAGCTGAGGGCGCTTGCTCGCCTGCGCAGCGAGCAGCGCCGCGTTGCCTTCCTGGCCCGGACGCTGCGCCGCAATGTCAAGACCGGCGCCGCGATCGGCCGCATCCGCATTCCGCGGATCGGGGTCTCGTTCGTGATCGTCCAGGGCACCGACGGCGCGACCCTCCAAAAGGGCCCTGGCCACTATCCGGACACCTCCCTTCCAGGCCTGCCCGGTACGGTCGCCATCGCGGGCCACCGCACGACCTATCTCGCCCCGTTTCGCCGGATCAACGACCTGCGCAAGGGGGACGCGATCACGATCGAGATGCCATACGCCCGCTTCACGTA
>JBBSIW010000288.1:0-3591 GCA_038231895.1 Solirubrobacterales bacterium
ACACGCCCTGATCATGAAGTCCACGGTCCCGAGCGGCACCGGGGCCGCGATCCGGCGCCGTCTGACTGCCCGCGGTCTCGACGACTTCGCCTACGTGTCATGCCCCGAGTTCCTGCGAGAGGGCTCGGCCCTGGCGGACTTCCGCCGGCCCGATCGCGTCGTCGTCGGTGACGACGGCACCTGGGCGGGCGACGCCGTGGTGGAGCTCTACGCGCCGCTCGACGCACCGATCGTGCGAACGGACATCGCCAGCGCGGAGATGACCAAGCTCGCGTCGAACGCATTCCTGGCCACCAAGATCTCCTTCATCAACGAGATCGCCAACGTCTGCGAGGAGACCGGGGCCGACGTGGAGGAGGTGAGCCGGGCCATGGGCCTGGACTCTCGGATCGGCTCGTCGTTCCTGCGGCCGGGGATCGGGTACGGGGGCTCGTGTCTGGTGGGCGAGGAGACCGTGCTGACACGGCGCGCGGGACGCGTGACGCTCCGGAGCCTCGAAGACCTATGGACGCAGCTCGAGTCGGAGGTCGAGCCCGTCGCTGACGGGGTGATCGAGCCCTACGGCCTCGAGGTCCTCTCCTGGATCCCTGAGCGCGACGAGGCGCAGTACCTGCCGGTCATGTTCCTCACGCGCCGCGACTACGAGGGCGACATCCTCGAGGTGAAGACGAAGATGGGCCGCCGCGTGCGCTGTACACCCGACCACCCATGGGTGGTCGGAAACGGCGACCCGGCTGCACCCCACACGATCCGGCTGGCGGAGAGCCTCACGGATCTGGACTGGGTGCCCCTAGCCCATGGTGACGCCGGCCCGCGCGACGCACCGGAGCTGCTGCCCACGCTGGGCGCGGTGGACGCGGCCGGCCTAGAGTGCCGCGACGTGATCGTACGGCCGCCTCGGGCCGACGTCGCAGCGTTCATGCGGCGTCCACTCTCGGAACGGCGAGCGGCGCTCACCCACCGGCGAGGTGTGGGCGCGCGCGGGGGGGACATTCGCCGCAGCGGGGCGATGCGCCTCGATGAGGCCGCGCGGGCGGACATCCCACTCCGCCACGCGACGCTGGGTAGGGCGCGCAACGGGGCCTACCTGGCCTCCACCATCGCGGCGGACGAGCGCTTCTGGCGGGTTGTCGGCCTCTACCTTGCCGAGGGCCACACGTCGTTTGGCAAGAAGAACTCGGCGCGGGTCGCTTGGTCGTTTCACCGCACCCGGGAGGATCACCTCGTCGATGAGGTCCTCGACTTCTGGCGCCGCCACGGAATCGAGGCGCGGGCACGTCGAACGCCCACGTCCCACTGCGCAACGGTACAGGCGCGTCTGGTGGCCGCCTGGTGGACCCAGGTTCTCGGCCTCGGGCGCAACAGCTACGAGCAGCGGCTGCCGGACCTGATCTGGGAGCAGTCCGATTCCCGCAAATGGGCGCTGCTGTCCGGCCTGTTCGAGGGCGACGGCTCCTGGTCACTGATCAACGGTGGGCCCAGTGTGATCATCGAGTTCGGCACCATCAGCGACGAGCTCGCAGACGGCGTGCTGCGACTGCTCGGGACGCTGGGGATCGTGCCCTCCCGGCGGATCGGGCGCGGAATCAAGTCGACCAAGGACACACACTGGATCCGGATCAGCGGAGCCGACCAGGTCGAGCGGGCGATCTCGCTCGTGCCCGCCCGGGACCGAGTGGGAGTCCTTGCGAGCATCGCCCGCCAGGCCATGCGCATTGCGCCGACGGGCTACCGGCGAGGGACGGGTCCGGCCTGGGCTCGCGTGCGCAGCGTCGAGCGGCGGCCGTTTCGCGGGCCGGTCTACTCCATGGAAGTCCCGGCATCACACTCGTTCGTGACGACCGGCGGGGTGGTGCTCCACAACTGCTTCCCCAAGGACGTCAGCGCCCTCAAGCAGCTGGCCGGCAATTCGGGCTATCACTTTCAGCTGCTCAACGCCGTCATCGAGGTCAACGAGCTCCAGAAGCGGCGCGTGGTGGCCAAGCTGCACAAGCACCTGGGCTCGCTGGTCGGAGTGACGGTGGCACTGCTCGGCCTCGCGTTCAAGCCCGAGACCGACGACATGCGCGAGGCGTCCTCGCTCATCCTGGCCGCGCGTCTGCAGTCGGAGGGAGCCACCGTGCGCGCCTATGACCCGGTTGCGGCGGGGGAGGCGAGCGAGCTCATGCCGGGTGTCGAGCTGGCCGGCGGCGCCCTGGAGGCGGTGGCCGGCGCCGATGCGTGCGTGCTCGTCACCGAGTGGCAGGAGTTTCGCGATCTGGACTGGAGTGAGGTCGCCGACCGCATGGCCGGTAGGCTCGTGGTCGATGGGCGAAACGCGCTGGACCCCGCCGCGGTGCGTGCGGGCGGCCTCGAGTACGAAGGGATAGGGCGTCGGTGACACAAGTGGTGGGCGCGGCATGCAGGCATTGATCCTCGTAGGCGGGGAGGGGACGCGGCTGCGCCCCCTCACCTCCACCGTGCCCAAGCCCGTGGTGCCGCTGGTCGACCGCCCGTTCATCGTCTACATGCTGGAGTGGCTGCGAGGCCATGACGTGCTGGATGTCGTGATGTCATGCGGGTTCATGGCGTCGGGCGTGCGCAACGTCCTCGGGGACGGATCCGGCCTGGGCATCCGACTGCGCTACGTGGACGAGCCGCGGCCGCTGGGCACGGGGGGTGCGGTGAAGTTCGCGGAGGCGCTCCTCGACGAACGCTTCCTGATGCTCAACGGGGACGTACTCACCGACATGGACATCTCGGGACAGCTCGGACAGCACGAGCGGACGGGAGCACGGGGTACGCTCGCCCTGATCGCCGTCGATGACCCCACGGGGTACGGGTTGGTTCGCCTCAACCGCGATCGCTCGGTGCAGGATTTCCTGGAGAAGCCGAGCCCCGACCAGATCGATACCAATCTGATCAGCGCCGGGGCCTACGTGCTCGAGCGCGAGGTCCTCGACCTCATACCGCCCGGCGTCAATGCGTCGATCGAGCGCGACGTCTTCCCGGCTCTGGTCGGTGACGGCCTCTACGGATCCGTCGCGGACGGCTACTGGCTGGACATCGGTACGCCCGATCGCTACCTCAAGGCGACGTTCGACATCCTCGAACGCAACGTGGCCACGACGGTAGGCGAGGCACTGGGCGAGAGCTTCGTGACCGTCGACGACGACGTCGTATGCGACGGGCGGGTGGTACCCCCAGCCCGGGTGGGCAGCGGCTGCCGGATCGCCGCCGACGCCCGGGTGGGCAGCCTCGCCGTGCTGGGTAACGGCGTGAAGGTGGGGGAGGGCACGACGATCGAGCAGTCGGTGGTCTTCAACGGCGCCGAGATCGGTCCGGGGTGCCATTTGCGCTACTGCATCCTCGGGGCCGGCGCACGCATCGGTGCCGGCACGACGATCGAGGGCGGAACCGTCCTCGGCGAGGGCGTGACCGTCGGCGCGGACAACGTGCTGGCGGCCGGAGCGCGTATCTTCCCGGGGGTGACCCTCCCCGACAGCGCGATCAGGTTTTGACCGACGCCGTCACCACCATGCTCGATCGCGACGCCGTCGCGGCGGTCGACGTCTCGGGTCAGATGGAGGATGTTCTCTCGCTTCCCGAGCA
>JBBSIW010000289.1:0-3589 GCA_038231895.1 Solirubrobacterales bacterium
GCGAAGGCGAGGCCGAGGAGGGCGAACGCGCCGGCGCGGTAGAGGCCCGGGGCTCGGAGTTTGGCGGTGGCTGCCATCGTGGTCTGGCTCCTCAGATCAGCTCGCAGCCGCGCCCGCGGGCTTGGCCGATTGCTTTTGCGCCAGCCAGCCCTCGAAGGCTCCGCGCCCGAGGACGTGGACCGTGCTGCGCATCGTGGAGTGTCCCAGGCCGCACAGCTCGGCGCACACCACGGCGTAGCTGCCCGGGCGCGAGGGCGTGACGCGATAGCGGGTGGTTATGCCGGGCACGGCGTCGATCTTCAGGCGGAAGGCGGGCACCCAGAAGTCGTGGATCACGTCGGTGGCACGAACCTGGAAGCGGACCGATTGACCTTGAGGTAGGTAGAGCGTATCCGTCTTGACGGTGGGCTTGCCCTGGGCCTTGTACTGATAGCTCCACGCGAACTGCTGTCCGGTCACGTCCACGGTCATCTCGTGCTTGGGCTTCTTCTCGATGTCGCGCAGCACGACGTAGGCGTAGGCCGACAGGCTGAAGATGAGCAGCGCGGGGATCGCGGTCCAGATGACCTCGAGCTTGGTGTTGCCGTGGATCGGGGCGCCGTCCTTGAGCTCGTCTCCGGGGCGCAGGCGGAATTTCCACGCGCTGTAGAGGACGACGACCTCCACGAGCACGAAGACCGGGACCGACGCGATGAGCAGGACATCCCAGAGGTTGTCGATGTGCTTGGCCTGGGTCGAGGCCTGTACCGGGAACCAGTCGATGGACAGCGCCACGGCGATCCCGATCGCCGACGCGATCACGCCGATGACCAGCATCTGGGCGAGCTGGTGCCTACGCAACGATCCGGCGCTCCTGGGACATGGGCGCGCGGGATCCTACGCAACTGGCGCGACGAACGCCACCGTTCGGCCGCCTGGGCCTGAGCCCTTGCAGGCGTCCGTCAGGCGGCGCTGCGCGCGGTGAGGCTGAGCGCCGAATTCATCCGATAAGCCGACGGAGCCAGCCCCCGGTAGCGGCGGAAGGCCTTGGCGAACTGGGCCGGCTGGCGATAGCCGACCCGACCCGCAACCTCCCGCACGGTCAGCCGGTGCGTGGCCAGCAGCCCGGCCGCGCGCTCCATGCGGACACACGTCAGGTGCTCGCGAAAGGTGGTGCGGCCGATCTCGGCATACGCGCGCTGGAGCTGGCGGCGCGAGCAGGCCACCCGGTGGGCGATGTCGTCCAGGGAGAGCTCGGAGGCGAACTCCGCCTCGACGATGCACACGGCATCCTCGAACAGGCTCGTGCGGTGGCGAACGGTGGTCGGGCGCGGAGCCATGTCTCCACTTCAATACGGCACGACCTTCGAGGAGGATGTATTGCCTCGGTCCGCAGTGCCAACCTGGCGCACTCGGACTCATCCTGGCGGGCCGGATGGGCGCGTCCAGCCGAACGGGCTCAGTGGCCGTCGTGCTCGAGCGGAAGCTCGGCCATCGACTCCCGGGTCTCGCGGACCCAGCGCACGAGCGTGATGAGGAAGATGATCACGCCCACGATCGTGATGAGGAAGCTGATCGTGATCCCGACCACGCCCAGGGTGATGCCCAGCGCCATGAAGAGCGGGAGAAAGCTGGGGCCCGGGAGGTGGATCTCCTCGCCGACGGGCGGCACCTCGGGGGATGGCTCCGGGCTCATGAGACGTAGACCACGGCAGCGACGAAGGACATCCCGAACATGAACAGCGCGACCGCGATCGCGATCAGCCCGCTGCGGATGTTCTTATCGGCCAGACGGCGATCCATGCTTTCTCCTCACACGTGGACGTCGACCACCATCGCGCCGAACAGCAGCGCCAGGTAGGCGAGCGAGAACAGATACAGGCGAAGCGCCGATCGGCGGTCGGCCCTGCGGTAGAGCAGCACGGAGCCGCCGATGAAGGCGCCGCCCAGCAGCATTGAGCTGACCAGATAGACGCCGCCGAAGCCGCCCGCGCAGAACGGCAGCTGCGAGACCCCGTAGAGCAGGAGGGTGTAGAGCAGGATCTGACGGCGCGTCTCGCGCTCGCCGCGGACTACCGGCATCATCGGGATACCGACCTTCTCGTACTCGCCCTTCATGAGCAGCGAGAGCGCCCAGAAGTGGGGCGGCGTCCAGTAGAAGACGATGGCGAAGAGGTACACGGCCGTCCAGGAGAGTCCGCCCGTCGTCGCGGCCCACCCGACCAGGGGGGGGATCGCGCCGGCTGCGCCCCCGATCACGATGTTCTGAGGGGTGCGCCGCTTGAGCCACACGGTGTAGACGCCCACGTAGCCTGCGAACCCGGCCAGGGCCAGGAGGGCGGCGGTGAGGTTGACGGTGAGGCTGAGCTCCAGGAAGGCCGCTGCCGCCAGCGCGATTCCGAACCACAGCGCCGCGCGGGGAGAGACCCGCCCGGACGGCACCGGCCGGTTGGCGGTACGGGCCATGCGGGCGTCGATGTCACGGTCGTAGTAGTGGTTCACCGCGCCAGCTCCTCCGGCGGAGAGGTAGCCGCCGAGGCACGTGAGGAGCACCAGCAACACGGGGGGGTCGCCCGCGACGTACATGGTGGTCGCCGTCGTGAAGAGCAGCAGCGACTGGACCTTGGGCTTGGTCAGCGCCGCGTAGTCGGCGAGCACCTGGCGCAGACGGCCCTGGCCACGCGCGGCAACGGGGACGACGCGTGCGGCCGCTGCCGTGCGGGTGCTCGCCATCAGACCTCCGCCTTCTCGGTCTGCTGACCGGGCGCGCGCACCGGCTCCTGCGCAGGTGAGCTTTGGCGCTCGATCTGCCGGCGGATGTCCTTCAACGGCTCCACGGAACGCACCCGGGGCACGACGTCGAAGTTGTTGTCGGGCGGCGGCGAGGCCGTGAACCACTCGAGGGTGTTGCCCTTCCAGGGGTCGGGCCCGGCGACGGCGCCCCGCTTGAGGCTGCGGACCAGGTTGTAGGCGGTCACCACCACGCCGATCCCGAGGATGAACGAGCCGATCGACGAGATCAGGTTGAGCAGGTGCAGGTCGGCGACGTCTGAGTACTCATAGACCCGGCGTGGCATGCCCTCGAGCCCGATGGAGTGCTGGACGAGGAAGGTGGCGTTGAAGCCAACGAAGGTCAGCCAGAAGGAGAGCTTCCCCAAGGTCTCCGAGAGCATCCGACCGGTGATCTTCGGATACCAGTAGTAGATGCCGGCGAAGATGGCGTTGACGGCGCCGGCCACGAGGACGTAGTGGAAGTGGGCGACGACGAAGTAGGTGTCGGTCAGGTACCAGTCGAGCGGGAAGATGGCCAGGATCACACCCGAGATGCCCCCGAGCGTGAAGAACGCCAGAAAGCCCACCGAGAAGTAGAGCGGCGTCTTCATCTGAATCGTGCCGCGCCACAGGGTGGCGATCCAGTTGAACACCTTGACCCCGGTCGGGATCGCGATCAGCATCGAGGAGAGCATGAAGAACGCCAGCACCACCGCCGAGACCGGCGTGGCGAACATGTGGTGCGCCCACACGAGCAGCGAGAGGAAGGCGATCCCGAACGTCGCCGCGGCGATTGCCTTGTAGCCGAAGATCGGCTTGCGCGCGAACACCGGCAGGA
>JBBSIW010000290.1:0-3577 GCA_038231895.1 Solirubrobacterales bacterium
GTCGGAGACCAGGCATTTGTGCGCGAGCGAGCGATCGTCGGTGCCGAGACGGTGGTCGGCCGGGGCGCGACCGTCGACAACGACGTCGAGCTGGGGGCGCGCGTGCGCCTGCAGACCAACGTCTACCTCACCGCCTACAGCGTGGTGGAGGACGACGTGTTCGTCGGACCCGCGGCGACTACGACGAATGACGACGCGATGGCCCGCCACCCCCCGGACGAGCCGCTCCGCGGAGCCACCCTCCGCCGCGCCTGTCGCATCGGCGCCGGCTCGGTCCTGCTTCCCGGAGTGGAGGTGGGCGAGGAGGCGTTCGTGGCCGCCGGCGCCGTGGTCACGCGTGACGTGCCCCCGCGCACGGTCGTGGTGGGCGTGCCTGCCCGCGTCCTGCGCGAGGTGCCCGACCGGGACCTGATCGAGCGATGGCGTTGATCCGCTATCCGTCTCGCCGAACCCGCGGGCGCCACGAGCGCCTCACCTACGGCATCGGCCTGCTGGCCGTGACGACCACGGGCGCAATCGCGGTGGGCGAGGTCGCGCGCGTCTGGCGGCGCGGCTCGGCGCCGCTGCCCGCGGAAACCGACGACGTGATCGGCGCCGCGGAGGTCGCGGCGCGGGAGTCCGTCGAGGTGGCGGTCGCGGGGTACAAGGCGACGCCGGAACGAGAGACTGCCCTGTTGAACCTGCTCGGGTCCTTTGTCGCGACCTTTGCCGTCGTGCGGTTGAGCACCTACACCATCCGGGCGCACGGTACGTTCGGCCCGTTTCGCGATCTGCGCGTGGGGCGCCGTCATGTGCACCACTTCGTGCCCGGGATCGTGCTGGCCTTCGTGGCGGGCGGCGCGTCCATCGCATCCCGCAACCAGGACCTGGATCGCTGGCTGGCGCTGCCGTTCGGCGCCGGCGTCGCGCTCACCCTCGACGAGTCGGCGCTGCTGATCGAGCTCGAGGACGTCTACTGGACGGAGAAGGGCGTGGTCAGCGTGCAGATCACCATGGCCGTGATCGCCCTACTCGCAGCAGTCGAACTGGCGCGACGCGTGCTGCGCCGCGGCGAGGCTCACGTGCTTCCGGCCGGCGCGAAGGTCGCTGTCAACGCCCCGGCTACCTCGAGCTGACGAGCGCTGCGCGTTGCGGTCAAGCGGCGGTGGCCAGGCCCTCGTCGCCGGCCCACAGCACCTGCTCGCGCCCCGGGCCGACGCCCACGAGGGCGACGGGCACCCCCGTGGCCTCGGCGATCCGGGCCAGGTAGGCGCGGGCGGCGGCGGGGAGGTCGTCCATCGTGCGGCAGGCGCCCAGGTCCTCGCTCCAACCCGGCATCTCCTCGTAGCGGCCAACGGCATGATGGAGGACCGACTGGTGATAGGGAAAGTGGTCGAACTCGGCACCGTCGGGCCCCCAGTAGCTTGTGCACAGGCGCAGGGTGTCCAGGCCCGAAAGCACGTCGAGCTTGGTGATGACCAGCGCGGTGAGCGAGTTGATGCGTGCCGCGTAGCGCAGGGCCACGAGGTCGAGCCAGCCGACGCGGCGCGCGCGACCGGTCGTGGTGCCGTACTCACCACCCCGGCTGCGAAGCTGCTCGCCCAGGTCGTTGTCGAGCTCGGTGGGAAACGGGCCGGCGCCGACGCGCGTCGCGTAGCCCTTGGTGATGCCCCAGATCTCGTCGATGTCCTTGGGCCCGACGCCAGCGCCGATGCACGCCGCGCCGGCTACCGGATTGGAGGAGGTGACGAAGGGATAGGTACCGTGATCGATGTCCAGCAGCGCTCCTTGAGCGCCCTCGAAGATGACCGAGCGCCCCGCGTCGAGCAAGTCCCAGATGAGCCGCGAGGTGTCGGCGATGTACCGTTCGATGCGGTGGCCGTAGGTCAGGTACTCCGAGGTCATCTCCTGGAGGTCGAGGCGCGGGTCCTTGGCGTGCGGGCGCAGCGACAGGCGCTTGGGCTCCAGCGCAGCCGCGATCTTCTTCTTGAGGATCTTCTCGTCGAGCAGGTCCTGGACGCGAATGCCAAGCCGTGCGGCCTTGTCGGCATAGCAGGGCCCGATGCCGCGTCGCGTGGTTCCGATCTGGAGCTCACCCAGCCGCTGCTCCCCGGCGAAGTCGAGCAGCAGGTGGTAGGGCATGATCATGTGTGCGTTGGCGGAGATGCGCAGTCCGCTCACATCCACGCCTCGCCGCCGTAGGCCGTCGAGCTCCTCGGTCAGTACCTTAGGATCGATGACGACCCCGTTGCCGATCACGCAGGTCTTGCCCGGATACAGGATGCCCGAGGGCATCAGGTGCAGCTTCCACTGCACCCCGTCGTCGCGAACGATGGTGTGCCCGGCGTTGTTGCCGCCCTGGAAGCGCACGACGGCGTCCGCCCGCTCGGCAAGCAGATCGACGACCTTCCCCTTTCCCTCATCGCCCCACTGGGCGCCCACGATCACGAGCGACGGCATGCGCTGGTGAGTCTACGGGGGGCTTTGGGGTGGGGAGGGCCAGCCTCGACTAGACCGGGCCGAGGTCCATGCGCCGGTCGTGACCGAACAGCGGCAGCGGGTCCCCGCAGATCTCGACCAGGCGCGACACGGTGCGCTCGCCGATCTGCTCGCGCAGCTGGTCGGGGTCGAGATTGGTGGTGATGACCACGGCCCGCTCGTCCTCGTAGCGGGCGTTGACGATCGCGTAGAGCTGCTCGAGCACCCACTCGCTGGTCTTCTCGGCGCCGACATCGTCGACGTGCAGGAGCTCGACGTCGCTGAGGCGCTCGAGCAACTCCAGGTAGGAGCGCTGTGAGTCGTCGTCGAAGGTCTTGCGGATCTCCGCCAGCAGTCGCGGCAGCGAGTAGATGGCCACCGAGCGCCCGGTGTCGAGCGCGGCCTTGGACACGAGCATGGCCAGCGTCGTCTTGCCGGTTCCCACGTCGCCCATGAACCACAGTCCCCGACCCGCGTCCAGGTTGGCGTCGACGTCGTCGACGTAGCGACGGACCTCGCGCACGATGCCCGGCTCCATGTTCACCACCGGCGCGCGGTCGAAGGAGACGCCTCGAAAGCGCTTGGGTATGACCGCCGACAGGCTGCGGGCCCTGGCCTGGGCGATGCGGCCCGCTCGGCAACGGCACGGGCTTGCGGTATTCGTGGACTCATCGACGATGAAGCCACTGCCGTCGCAAGCATCGAAGGGGCAGCGACCGGTCACGTGTCGAACCGCTCACCGGCGTAGTTCATGAACTTCGGGTATTCCTCGCGAAAGGTGAGGACCACCTTTCCGAGCGGCCCGTTGCGATGCTTGGACACGAGCAGCTCTGCCTTGCCCTCGTCCGGTGACTCGTCGTTGTAGTACTCGTCGCGGTAGATGAAGACGACCAGGTCGGCGTCTTGCTCGATGGCCCCGGACTCCCGCAGATCGGACAGCAGCGGCCGCTTGTCGGTGCGCGCCTCCACCCCGCGGTTAAGCTGGGAGAGCGCAACCACCGGCACGTCGAGCTCGCGCGCGAGGATCTTCAAGCCGCGGCTCATCTGACCCACTTGCTCGGCCCGGTTCTCCACCCTATGGTCGGAGCGCATCAGCTGGAGGTAGTCGACGATGATGAGA
>JBBSIW010000291.1:0-3566 GCA_038231895.1 Solirubrobacterales bacterium
AGCCCGGGCGCACCCAGGCAGACGTGGTACTGCTCGGTGTCCTTTGCCTCGAAGCACGTCGACGGGCACAGGCCCTCCGGCGTCGAAGGCGGTCGCGGCGGGTCGGTCGCGGCAGCCGGGCCGTGCTCGCGCGCCATGGCGACCAGCTCGTCGTGGTCGACGGATCCGGCCGCGGCGATGACCACGTTGGCGGGCACGTAACGAGCACGGTGAAAGCCGGCGATCGCCTCACGTGGAGTGCCCGAGATGACCTCCGCCCGACCGATGATCGAGCGACCAAGGGGATGCTCGCCGAACACTGCTGCGCCCAGCAGGTCGAACACCTTGTCCTGCGGGTCGTCCTCGTACATCGCGATCTCCTCGAGAACCACCGCGCGCTCGGTATCGATGTCGTCCAGGGCAGGGCGCCACACGATGTCCGACACCACGTCGAAAGCTCGCGGCAGATGGCGGTCGAGCACCCGCGCGTAGACCGATGTGGCCTCCTTGCCGGTTCCGGCGTTGAGCTCAGCCCCCATGGCGTCGAAGATCTGATCCACCTCGATGGAGGCGAACCGGGCCGTTCCGCGGAAGAGCAGGTGCTCGAGGAGGTGCGAGAGGCCAGCCTGGGCGTCGTCCTCGGCGCGCGACCCGGTGCCCATGAAGAAGCCGAGCGCGGTGGATCGCACGGAGGGCATGGCCTCCGTGACGACCCGTACGCCCGAGTCGAGCTCGGTCAGGCGGTGCTCCTGCACGCTGCGGGGACGCTAGCGCCGGTCGCGATCGCGCGACCGCGGCCGTCCGCGGTCGCCGCCGCCGTCACCGCCGTTGCGTCCCTCCCGGCGAGCTCCACCTCGCGGGCGGTCGCGCTCGGCGGCGGCGACCGCAGCCAGCTCGTCCGCCGACTTGCCCTCAACCTCAGGGTCCGCTGCCAGCCGCAGCCCGATCCGTCCGCGCTCGCGGTCGACCTCGACCACCTTGACCTGGATCTCGTCGCCCTTGTTGAGCACCTCCTCCACGGTGGCCGGGCGCTGCCCGGGCGCGATGTTGGAGATGTGCAGGAGGCCGTCGGTGCCCTTGTTGAGCTCGACGAACGCCCCGAACGTTGTGGTCTTGACCACCGATCCGGTGAACTCGTCGCCGACCTCGACCTCCTTGGTCATGGCGCTGATGCGGTCGGCCAGCGCCTCTCCGAGCTGGCCGTTGGCCGAGTAGATGAGCACCTGGCCCTCGTCGTTGACATCGATCTGGGACTCGAACTCATCCGCGAGGCCGCGGATCGTCTCGCCGCCCTTTCCGATCAACAGGCCGATCTTCTCCGGGTCGATCTGCACGGTCATGATCCGGGGGGCGTACTGGCTGAGCTCCGCACGCGGGGTGTCGATCGCCTCGGCCATGCGGCCGAGGATGGATGTGCGGGCATCGTGCGCACGCGACAGCGCGTCACGCAGGATGTCGAAGGTCACGCCGCTGATCTTGATGTCCATCTGCAGCGCGGTGATGCCCCGCTCGGTGCCGGCGACCTTGAAGTCCATGTCGCCGAGATGGTCCTCCACGCCGGCGATGTCGGTGAGCACGATGTACTCGTCGCCCTCCTTGATGAGACCCATCGCGATGCCCGCCACCGGTCGCTTGAGCGGGACGCCGGCGTCCATCAGCGACAGCGAGGAGCCGCACACCGAGGCCATCGACGAGGAGCCATTTGACTCCAGGATGTCCGAGACCACGCGGATGGTGTACGGGAAGTCCTCGGTGCTGGGCACCATCGGCACCAGCGCCCGCTCGGCGAGCGCCCCGTGGCCGATGTCGCGGCGCTTGGGACCCCGCATGAAGCCAGCCTCCCCGACCGAGAACGGCGGGAAATTGTAGTGGTGCCAGTAGAACTTCGAGGTCTCGAGCCCCAGCGTGTCCAGGCGCATCTCCTCGCGCAGCGTGCCCAGTGCCACGACGCTGAACGCCTGCGTCTGACCGCGGGTGAACAGGGCCGAGCCGTGAGTACGAGGGGCCACGCTCACCTCGATGTCGATGGGACGGATCTCGTCGGCCCCCCGTCCATCGGGGCGCTTCTTCTGGACCGCGATGCGCTCGCGGACCATTGCCTTCTCGAGCTTGTCGAACGCCTGCTGGGCGGCGGCGCGCATCTCGCCGTTGCCCTCGGCTTCGGAATCGCCGGCGTAGCGCTCGAGCACCTCGGCCTGCACCACGGCGGTCGCGTCCTGGCGCTCAAGCTTGTCCACCACCGACGTGGCTTGCTCCAGTGCCGCCCCGTGAGATGACTTGACCTGCTCGAGCAGTCCCGAGTCGACGGTCGGTGCCTCCACCTCCTGCTTTGGCTTGCCGGCCTTCTCGGCGAGCTCACGCTGCAGAGCGCAGAGCTTCTTGATGTTCTCGTGGGCGATGTCGAGCGCGTCGAGGATCTCCGCCTCGGGGATCTCATTCGCCCCGGCCTCCACCATGAGGATCGCCTCTTCGGTCCCGGCGACCACGAGGTCGAGGTCCGCCCGGCCCTCGCCGTCGGTCTGCAGGTCCTCTTCGCTGGGGTTCACCACGAAGTTGCCGTCGATCTTGCCGACGCGCACTGCGCCGACGGGAACGGGCACGGGGATGTCGGACACCATCAGCGCCGCGCTGGCGCCGTTCATCGCAAGGATGTCGTAGGGGTGGACGTGGTCCACCGAGAGCGGGATCGCGACGAGCTGAGTCTCGCGCCGCCAGCCCTTGGGAAACAGCGGGCGCAGCGGCCGGTCGATCATGCGGGCCGTCAGCGTGCCCTTCTCCCCCGAGCGGCCTTCGCGCTTGAAGAAGGAGCCGGGGATCTTGCCCGCGGCGTACATCCGCTCCTCGACGTCAACGGTCAGTGGGAGGAAGTCCACGTCGCGTACGTTGCCGGCCGTGGCCGTGCAGAGGACCATCGTGTCCCCTGACCTGACCACCACGGCGCCGGAGGCCTGCTTGGCCATCCTTCCGGTCTCCAGCGAGATCTCGGTACCTGCAATCTCCGCGGAGACGCGAGTTACTTCTGCCATGAGGTTCCTTTCCTGCCCGTCCATCGGTCCGGACGAGCCAAAGCAATATAGGTCGCTTCGGTAGGTTCGCCGACCATCCTAGAGGATCGACGCGGCTATCCGGCTATCCGCGCCAGCAGCGAAGAGTCGGGCGGGCCCGCGTGGGCTTCTCCGCCCAGGAACAGCGTCGGCGTCGTCACCACGCCGGCGCGTACGCCCGCCTGAAAGTCGCGCTGAACCCGCGCCGCCACCTCCTGCGAGTGGCGGTCGCGGTCGAAGCGCTCGACGTCGAGTCCGAGGTTGCGTGCGTGCTCCCACAGATGCGGATCCTCGATCCGGCCCTGATCGGCGTAGAGGGCGTCGTGGAGCTCCCAGAAGCGGCCTTGCCGGCTTGCGGCCTCGGCTGCGCATGCGCACGCCCATGCCCGTGGATGCTTTGAGCGCACCGGGAAGTGGCGGAAGACGCGCCGGGCTTTGAGCCCACTCAACCGCACGTTCGTGACTGCGCAGTAGTGGCACTCGAAGTCTGCGTACTCGACGATCAGACGAGCCGTCTCGGCTCCCCGCACGTGGTCGTCGGGC
>JBBSIW010000292.1:0-3566 GCA_038231895.1 Solirubrobacterales bacterium
ATGACTGCCCTGGTCTCGCTGCTGCTCGCCGCCATCACCGCGGAGCGCCAGCGAGCCGAGACGGCGCTCCGGAATGCGGCGGAGGCACGCTTCCGCGGCGTGTTCGAGGGAGCGCCCACCGGGATGGCCGTCATGGGCCTCGACGGCCGCTTCGAGCAGGTCAACAGCGCCCTGTGCGAGATCAGCGGCCGTGGCCCCGACGAGCTCGTGGGCGGGGGCTTGGACCTGATCGCCTCTGCGGACGACCTGATCGAGATGCGCCGACACCTGGATCTGCTCCTGGCCGGCGAGGCGAGCTCCTACAAGACCGACAAGCGCTGCCTCCACACCTCGGGTGAGAGGGGATGGATGACCTTCCAGGCCACCCTCCTCCGTGACGCCCAGGGGGAGCCCTTGCACTTCCTGACCCAGATGCTCGACATCACCGACCGCCGCCGCAACGAGGAGAACCTCCGGTACATGGTCGACCACGATCCGCTCACGGGACTGCTCAACCGACGCAGCTTCGAGCGCGAGCTCAACGCCCATCTCGTTCGCGGCCGTCGCTACGGGCTGGGAGGCGCCGCCGTGATGCTCGACCTCGACTGCTTCAAGCAGGTCAACGACTCCCTCGGCCACCGGGCGGGTGACGAGTTGATCGTGCAGGTTGCCCAGACCCTGCGCGGCCGCCTTCGTGAGACCGACGTCGTGGCCCGCCTCAGCGGCGATGAGTTCATCGTCCTCCTGCCTCAGGTCGACCGCTCGCAGGCGCGCGAGGTGGCACGCGAGCTTCTCGCCGCCGTCCGGACGGCTGACCGACGCACGCCGGATGGGACCTTCCGCTCGATCACCGCCAGTGTCGGCGTCGCCATGATCGAAGACGGTGATGCACTGACCGGTGAGGACATCATGGTCAGCGCGGACGTGGCGATGTACGACGCCAAGAACGGCGGCCGGGATTGCCTCGCCTTCTCCGACCCCAACGCACGCGCCGACGACATTTCGCTGGCTCGCGCGGCGGTTCCGGCCCGCTCGAGCTCGTCGAGGTCGAGCTCCGGCGCGCCCGAATCTCGCCGAAGTGCCTCATATTCGAGGTGACCGAGACAGCGGCCGTAGCCAACACGACCGTCGCCGTTAGGGTGCGCGCCTCGCCATGGGCCCGCCCGAGATCGACCCCGCTGCAGCGTTTCGCTGGCACGACGGTGAACGCGTGGTCCACTACGGCGCAGGAGCCCTGGACCGTGCTTCCGAGCAGCTCGACTCCGGCTACACGCTGCTGAGCACCCGACGTGCGCAGGCCGCCGCGTCAAACCTCGTCGCCCGCGCGGCCACGGTGCACGACGTACCGGCCGGGCGGGTGGACGATGTGGCGGCCGAGCTGCGGCCGCGGGTCGCGGGCCAGTGGCTCGTCGCACTCGGCGGCGGTCGGGTGATCGACGTGGCCAAGGCGCTCGCCGCCGCCGACCCGCCGCGCCGCACCGTCGCCGTGCCCACCACGCTGTCGGCGGCGGAGATGACCTCGCTGCACCGCCACGCCGCCGGCGTGCCGAGCCACACCCCGCACGTGCGCCCGGTCGTCGTGATCAACGACCCGGCGCTGAGTGCATCCCAACCCGAGCCCGCGCTGGCGGCGAGCGCGCTCAACGCGCTCTCCCACGCGATCGAAGCGCCGCTCACCACCCACGCCAACCCGGTCGCCACGCTGGCTGCCCATCGCGGCGCTCGTCTGCTGGCGCGCGCGTTCGACGGGCCGCGGCCCGACCGCGACGCCCTGGCGCTGGGCGCCCTGCTGGCCGGCTACGCCGCCGACGCCGCGAGATACGGGCTCCACCACGTGATGTCCCAGACGCTGGCCCGGCACGCCGGCGTCGGCCACGCGGCCGCCAACGCGATCATGCTGCCCTACAGCACCCGGGCGCTGGCATGGCGCTTTCCCGCGGAGATGGAGGCGCTCGCGGCCTCCGCTGGCGAGGACGTCGAGTCCGCGGCCGCCCGGCTGGCGGCTCGCGCTGGACCGCTGCGCCTGCGCGAGCACGGCGTCAGCGCCGAGACCCTCGCCGACTGCGCCGACGCCGCGGCGCAGCGCTCCGAGCTGGCCCTGACGCCGCCGGCGGCCGACCGGACGGAGCTGCTGGCCCTCTACGAGGCGGCGTGGTGAGCGGGCTCGGGCGTTGCTGGCAGACCTGATCGAGCTGATGGGCGCCGCGGCCGTAGGCTGCGACTACGCGGACGTCCGCCGCGTCGTGACGCTGCGCGAAGCCATCACCGTGCGCAACGGCCGCGTCGAGCGGCTCGCCACCGTCGAGACCGATGGCATCGGCGTGCGCGTGCGCGTACAGGGGGCTTGGGGGTTCGCCGCCACCTCCGACCCCGCGCCGGCTGCGGCCCAGGCGTCGCTGGCGCGAGCACTGGCCACGGCCCAAGCCCAGCCCGCCGTTTCTCGCGCTATCCCGCTGGCTCCCGCCCCGCCGGCACGCGGAGACTGGACGGGGCCCTGCGAGCACGACCCGTTCGCGCTCTCGCTGGAGGCCAAGCTCGAGCTGCTCCTCCACGCCGAGGAGGCGCTGCGCGGCGATCTTCGGATCGCCCGCACAGGCGCGGATTGCGTGAGCGAGCGCACCATCCGGGCGTTCGCCTCGACCGAGGGCGCGGCGTGCACCCAGACGGCGACCGCGTGCGGCGCGGGGCTGTTCGCGGTCGCCGTGCACGACGGGGAGCTCCAGGTCCGCTCCTACCCCGCCGCGCATGGCGGCTCGGTGCTGGGGGCCGGCTGGGAGCACGTCGAGGCGCTCGACCTCGCCGGCCAGGCGCCGCGGGTGGCCGAGGAGGCGCTCGCCCTGCTCGACGCGCCCGAGTGCCCGGCGCAGGTCACCACCGTCGTCCTCGACGGGGAGCAGGTCGCGCTGCAGCTGCACGAGTCGGTCGGCCACGCCCTCGAGCTCGACCGCATACTGGGCGCGGAGACCTCCTACGCAGGCACGAGCTGGGTCGCCCCGAGCGATCTCGGCATCCTGCGCTACGGCAGCGAGGCGATGAACGTGACCGCCGATGCCACGCTGCCCCACGGCCTCGGCTCCTTTGCCTGGGACGACGAGGGCGTGGCGGCCGCCCGGCTGGCGCTGATCCGTGAAGGCGTCCTGCGGGCGCCGCTGTCCTCGCGTGAGTCAGCCGCAGAGATCGGCCTCGAGGCGTCGGGCGGCTGCGCCCGCGCCGACGGATACGCGCGCCAGCCGATCGTGCGCATGACCAACGTCTCGCTGGAGCCCGGCGAGGCGGCGTCGCTGGATGAGCTCATCGCCGACGTCGACGAGGGCCTGTACCTGGAGACCAATCGCTCGTGGTCGATCGACGATCGCCGTCTCCACTTCCAGTTCGCCACCGAGGTCGGCCGCGAGATTCACGGGGGGCGACTCGGGCGCCTCCTGCGCAACCCGTCCTACGCCGGGGTCACGCCGAGCTTCTGGGGCTCCCTTCACTGCGTCGCCGGCCCGCGCGAGTGGCGCCTGCACGGCGTCTCGGACTGCGGCAAGGGCGAACCGGGCCAGCTCATGCGCGTCTCGCACGGCGCGGCGCCTGCCCGCTTCGAC
>JBBSIW010000293.1:0-3559 GCA_038231895.1 Solirubrobacterales bacterium
GAGTAGACGGTCACGTACTGGAGGGTCTCCGGCGCCGGGTTGGCGGCAAACGGAACCGGGTTGGGCTCGCCCTGCTTGGGGTCGCCGATCGATCCCTCGCTCACACCCTGTGAGCCCGCGGCGCCCGAGCCCGCCGTGGTGGTGGTCAGGGTGGCGCTCATCTCCCGCCTGTCCTTGAGCCCGTCGGTGGGGTCCTGGTCGATGGAGGCGGTGAGCCGCGAGTCGCCGATCGACCCGGCGAGGCGCACGCGGTCGGCCGCGCCGATCAACTGCGCGGCCGTGGGCAGGTAGCCGCCGACCTCGGCGCACTTCTGCGCTGCGAAGAAGTAGTTGTTCTTCCCCACGTCCTTGTTGGTGAGCGGGAACGGGTTGCTCATCATGCAATACGTGCCGAGGTCGACGGACTGAGCGTTGCACTGCGTGGTCAGGTCGCTCGTCCGCGCAGCCGGTCCGCCGAGCGAGCCCGGGGGGCTATCTCAACTCGCTCCGGGCGCCCGCCGCCATCACCCCCGGAGACAACGACTGGACCGACTGCGACCGCGGCGCCTACTCCTCCCGCGAGCGCCTCGACCACGAGCGCAGCCTCTTCTTCGCTGCGCCCTATTCGCTGGGAAGGCACCCGATGCGCCAGGAGGTGCAGCGCACGCCCCTCTGCCTCGGCGTCTCGGCCAGCGTGCCCTGCGTCGAGAACCGACGCTGGACGGTTGGCCGCGTGACCTACGTGACGCTCAACGTCCAGGGCTCGTGCAACAACCTCTGCGACGTCGCGCCCGACCCGGCCGAGTACGCGGCCCGCAACGCAGCGAACGTCGCGTGGATGCAGGAAACCTTCGATCGCGCCAAGCGCAGGGGATCGGTGGCTGTGATGCTCATCTCCCAAGCCGATCCCGGCTGGGACGGCTCGGACGCCACCCGCGCCCCGACGCGCGACCCCAAGACCCTCGCTCGCGAATCGACAAGCCCTTCCAGGACTCCCAGGGCCGCCGCCTCGAGAACTTCACGCGTGTCGAGACGTTCGGCGACCACCAGGAGAACGCCAACAACGACGCGCACTGGCTCAAGGTGCTCGTCAACCCGCGCAGCCGCGAGGTCTTCGCGTACCAACCGCAGATCGTGCCGGCCAACCGCACCGCCGTCCCCGCCCCCTGACGGGCGATCATTCGCCGCTCAGGTTGCTTCGTCTGAGGTGACCTCGATGTCGGCGTCGACGGCTTGGATTGCACCGTCGGGCGCTATCAGGTACACGGTGTGCTCATGCAGGAACGCCTGGTCTCCCTTGAAGCCCAGTGCCGCCGCCGCCAGCAGCGTTCCGCCGACCCGGTAGACGTCGCGCACCACTCCGATGGTGAACAACGAGCGCGTCTCGTTGATCACCTCGCCGCCGCCCGCCCGCAGCACCGTGCGCAGGTCGCCGCGCTCGGCGAGCGCCGCCACGGCGATCGAGATGTTCGCCACCTCGTCGGAGGTGACCGCTGCCAGCGCCCGCGCTCGGCCGAGCGAGAGTCGCTTGAGCAGAAACCGGCTGCCGCCCCGGCCGATCACCACCGGAACCCCTTGGTCCTTGGCCCGGATGACGTTGTCCGCCTCGGGGTCGCTCTCGACGGCTACCACGGGCACCCCGAGCTCGCGCAGGAGCCCGCACAGGCGCAGCCCGATCTGGCCGAGCCCGACCACCACGACGTGGTCTGAGCGAGGCACCGCCCGGGGTCCCACGATCGCGCTGAGGCGCCGATCGAGCAGCCGATCCACGACTCCGGCGGTGAAGACGGCGGTGAGGCCAAGCGCCGCGAGCATGGCGATCGACGAGAAGACCTTGAACCATTCGGGCCCGCGGTCGACGACGCTGTTGGAGCCCACGGTCACGAGCGTCTTCGTCGCCGAGTAGAGCGACTCCACCAGGGGCTCCTCCAGCGCGATCGCCGTCATCGCCGTATCCACAACGAGAATGAGCACCAGCCCCAGCAGTCCGGCCATCAGCATCCGTGCGCTCAGCTCGAATGGACGTAGGAGCTGGCCAAGGCTCCCCAGCCCACGCTTCACGAAGGACGGCCTGGGCTCCTCGAGCGCGAGGAGCGCCGGCCCCGCTTCGCCGGCTCGCACCCCCGAGAAGCCCGCCGGCGTGCGCGCCACCGACAGCAGCCCGGCGTCCAGACACGGTCCGGCCAGCGTGGGAGCCACGAGGTCGGGCATCGACATCACGCGCGAGTTGCGCGCCGCGCGCTGAAGCTGCGCCGCGACATCGCGGTCATACACCGTGACGATGAGCCGCACCCCGGGCACCACGCCCTCCACCACCAGCGCGATGCGCAGGGAGGCGTGGTCGTCGCGGGAGATGATCACCACGGCGTCGACAGGATCGCTGAGTGCCCTGCGGATCTCCCGATCGACGGGGGAGCGCAGATGGGTCACCCGCACCCCGGCGGAACGCAGCACGCGCCGCGTTACATCCGTGTCGTCGTGACCGATGAGCAGGACGCGACCGTTCACCGCGTCACCCGCGGATAACGGCCGCGTCGCGATCTCCTCTGGCTCGCTCGTCGTCACGGGTCCGCGTCATTCAAGGCGACGGCGCCCATCCCGCGGGCGCCGGAACGCGTATTTGCGAGAAACTCAGCCTGCCATCGGCCTGGCCAGGCGCAGCACGATCAGCTCGTTGTCGTCAGGCGCACCGCTTCCCTTGTGGCGGCCCACGCTGAGCGGATAGTTGTTGTCGTTGAGCACCACGACCCTGCGCCTGCCTTCGATCACGATGTCCTCGATCGTCACGAACGGGAACGCGAACGGGTTGCCGAGGCCGACGTCCCCGGGCCGGGCGGGCAGCGAGATACCGTGGCGGTCGGAGATGTCGAGCAGGTCGGCCGTCGGGCGCTTGGCCATGGTCGTCTCGGGCGCTCCGAGCGTGACCGCCTCGAGCGCCTTGAAGCCGCCGAGGTCGCCCTGGCTGCCGTCGCGCTCGATCACGAGCCCGTGTCGCTCGTCCGCGAGCTGGAAGTCGCCGATCGACACTCCGCGTGGATCGAACGGGTAGAACCAGCGCTTGCCCGTGTACGCGCGCGAGCGCAGGTCGAAGGCGAACGCCTGAGTCCGATCGGTCGGCTGGCCGGTGACGGACTTCTCGAGCATCGGCACCAACGTCCCGCCATTCGGGGTGATCGCCATGCCCTCGAACCCGCCGCTGGTCTGCACGCGGAGCGGGTTCTCCTGCGCCGTGTGACGATACGGCCAGTACAGGCCGGCCAGCCAGCGCGTGTTGCTCTCGGCGCCTTGGGGCTGCAGGTTGGTCCCGTCATCGGAGCCCTCGACGGTCGAGTCGGCGAACTTCGGGAAGTCGCCGAACAGCGCGACGGTCTGAAGGTTGGAGAACTCCCGGTGCACGATGCGCAGCGTCCTCCAGTCAAACGACTGCACGAATGCGCGGTCCTGCATCCCGTTGGACTCGATCACGCCGGCCACCTTGCGGGTGAAGGGGACCGGCCCGATGGTGCGCTGGTTGAAGCGATTGCCGTGGTCGTCGCGGTCAGAGCGCGGGTTGAGCTTGGTCTCGATGTTGAAGCGGACC
>JBBSIW010000294.1:0-3551 GCA_038231895.1 Solirubrobacterales bacterium
CACGCTCTCGGCGGCCTGCACGCCGAGGCGCCAGAGCCGGGCGAGAAAGCGATGGACGCCCTCGACACCCTCGTCGGACCAGTCCACGTCCTGGTCGGGCGGCCCGATGAACAGGATGTAGGCGCGGGCGCTGTCGGCTCCGTAGCGCTCGACGATGGCGCCCGGCGCGACCGTGTTGCCCTTGGACTTCGACATCTTCGCGCCCTCGCGGGTGACCATCCCCTGGGTGAAGAGGGCCTGAAAGGGCTCCCGCACCTCCAGCAGGTCCATGTCCGCAAGCGCCTTGCAGAAGAAGCGCGCGTACATGAGGTGCAGGATGGCGTGCTCCACGCCGCCGATGTACTGGTCGACCGGCAGCCACTCGCGCACCGCCGCGCCGGCCCAGGCCTCCCCGTCGTTGCGGGCGTCGCAGTAGCGAAGGAAGTACCAGGAGGAGTCGACGAAGGTGTCCATCGTGTCGGTCTCGCGCCGCGCCTCACCGTCGCAGGAGGGGCAGCGGGTGGCCACCCAGTCCTCAGCCGCCGCCAGCGGCGAGCGGCCCTTGGGGGCGTAGTCCTCGATGTCGGGAAGCTCCACGGGGAGCTGGTCCTCGGGCACGGGCACGGTCCCGCACTGCTCGCAGTAGACGATCGGGATCGGCGTGCCCCAGTAGCGCTGGCGCGAGATCAGCCAGTCCCGCAGCCGGTAGTTGATCGAGGCATGCCCCTTGCCCTCGCGGTCCAGCCATTGCACGATGCGGTCGAGCGCCTCGCGATTGCCCAGTCCGTCGAAGTCGGGATGCGAGCTCACGAGTGGCCCGTCGCCGACGTAGGGCAGTTCCTCGCCGCCGCCGATCACCCGGCGCACCTCCAGGCCGAATGCTTGCGCAAACGCGAAGTCGCGCTCGTCGTGGCCGGGCACCGCCATGACCGCCCCGGTCCCGTACTCCATCAACACATAGTCGGCGACGAACATCGGCAGCTGCTCGCCGTTGACCGGGTTGACCACGGTGCGGCCGAGCGGGGCGCCGGTCTTGGTCTTCTCGATGTCTCCGCGGTCCTCGCTGGACTCACTCAGCGCATGGTTGACGTACTCGCGCACGAGCTGCTCGTGCTCGGTTCCCTGCGCGAGACGCAAGACGTCGGGGTGCTCGGGAGCGAGCACGAAGAACGTGGCGCCGAACAGCGTGTCGGGGCGCGTGGTGAAGACGGGGTAGTCGATCCCCAGCTCCTCGCAGCGAAAGCTCACCTCCGCACCCTCGGATCGTCCGATCCAGTTGCGCTGCATGGTCACCACGTGGGCCGGCCAGTCGATCGTGTCCAGGTCGTCGAGCAGTTGATCGGCGTAGTCGGTGATGCGCAGGAACCACTGCTCGAGCTGGCGCGCCTCGACCACGGCGCCGCAGCGCTCGCAGCGCCCGTCGATCACCTGCTCGTTGGCCAGCACGGTGGCGTCGTTGGGACACCACTTCACCGCCGCCTGCTTGCGGTAGGCCAGCCCGCGCTCGAACAGCTTGAGAAAGATCCACTGCGTCCAGCGGTAGTAAGCAGGCTCGTGGGTCCCGAGCTCGCGGGTCCAGTCGATCGAGATCCCCCACTGATGAAACTGCCGTTGGAAGGACTCGATCGACTTGCGCGTCGAGTCGCGCGGGTGCTCGCCGGTTTGGATGGCGTGGTTCTCGGCCGGCAGGCCGAAGGCGTCGTAGCCCATCGGGTGCAGGACGCGTCGCCCCGTGCGACGATGGAAGTGGGCGATGGCGTCGCCGACCGAGTAGGTCTTGAGGTGACCGATGTGCGGCTCCCCGCTCGGGTAGGGCAGCATCTCGAGCACGTAGGACTCGGCCCGCCCATCGGGCTCGTTGGAGACCTCCCATGTCCCCTCCTGCGCCCACACCTGCTGCCAGCGGGGCTCGATCTCCTTGGGGTCGTAGCGCAGCTCGGTCATCTGGGCCTGAGGCTAGACGCTCTGACCCGTAGGGGTAACTCGAACGGCGGCGCTGCTCGACTCTGGCTTGATTCTTGCGCGCGGGGACACTCGGCCGGTCTACGATCTCGAGCATGGAAGCGCAGGAGGGCGACGACAGCGGCCTCGAGCCCCCGGGCGCGGACGGACAACCGGGCTTCGAGATCGAACACGAGCCGGCCTGGTCGGCGCGGGTGGGTGAGGTCGTGGCCGCGGCCGAGCGGGCGGCGGAAGACCTGCGTGAGCAGACCGAGCGCCGGGCCGCGGAGCGCATCGCCGAAGCGGACCGCGCAGCCCAGAACCGGGTGCGCGCCGCCGAGGAGGAAGCCGACGAGCTGATCACCGCTGCCCGCGACAAGGCCGACGCCGACCGGCATGGCGCGGCGGCCAAGGTGACGGAGCTCGAGGAGGCGGCCAGGGAGCGGGCAACGCGCGTACGCGCCGAGGCCAACCGCTACGCCACCGAGGTCCGGGCGGCGGCGGAGGCCGAGGCTCGCGAGCTCACCCGTGAAGCGCGAGCCGTGGCCGAAGATGTGCTCTCCGAGGGCACGCAGCTCAGCCGCGATGTCCAGGAGATGGGCGTGGCGCTGCGTCGCAACTCCGAGCGTCTGCTCCAGGACATCCGCGCCGCGCACGCCCGGCTGACGGCGAACCTCGACCACACCGTCGGGGCCGCGCCGCCAACGCGCACCACCAAGGGTCGCGCGTCGACGCCAGCCGACCTCGAGGTACCGGAATTCGTGCCCCGCAGCGGGCGCGAGCGCTAGCCAAGCGGCGAGCGCGCTAGATCGGTGGGCCATTCAACTGCGCTTGTCTGAATCAAAGAACCGCCAGCGAGCGGCGCTACACTGGGCTGCGCGCTACGAGCTTCCTGGGGCTATAGCTCAGCTGGGAGAGCGCCGCCATGGCATGGCGGAGGTCGTCGGTTCGATCCCGACTAGCTCCATCGACACCCCCGGTGAGATCGTCATCGGGGCCCACGAGCTCCGGGAGCACTTCGGCTGGTATCTCCAGCGCGCGGCCGCCGGCGAGGAGATCAGAGTAACCCGGGGTGGGCGCGCGCACGTGCGACTCAGCGTGGGCTGACAATCCGATCGTCCGGAAGTCGTGCCGCGTGGTCGGGCGCCGGTGGCGCCGCAATTTTGTCACCCAGGCTGGCGCCTCGGCGCTAAGCTTGGCCTTCAAGACGTCGAGCGAAGGCGGCCGCCATGCAGGTGCGCGAGGGGATGAACCGGATCGTGGTGACGGTCGGTCCCGGCCACACCCTCCGGGAGGCAGCGCGGCGCATGACCGCACACAGCGTGGGAGCCGCGGTCGTACTCGACCCCGAGCAGCAGGGCCCCGGAATCCTCACCGAGCGCGACATCCTCCGTTCGCTGGGTGCGGGAGAGAACCCGGATTCGGAGCTGGTGGGCGACCATCTGACTTCTCGTCTCACCCACGCCTCGGCGGACTGGCCACTCGAGCGCGCAGCCCGGGAGATGGTCCGGGGTCAGATCCGACACGTCGTCGTGGTCCAGGGCTCCGAGCCCGTCGGAATTCTCTCGATGCGCGACATCGTCCGTTGCTGGACCGAGACGGGCGCCACCTCGCAAGTCCCCTCCTGAGGA
>JBBSIW010000295.1:0-3543 GCA_038231895.1 Solirubrobacterales bacterium
CCGGCTTGCGGTTCTGCGCGCGGCGAACAGACCACCAGGCGGCTCGCTCGAGAGACGGCACAAGGAGAAGCCTCGCAGCAAAGCCCACCCATGCGGGTTCAGACTCTTCGCGGCGCGTCGCGCCGCGGCAGCTTGCGTCTGCCCGGATGGATCGATGATTCTTGGGTGCTTCCGGCTTCGAGGCCATTTCGCGACCCCTGTCAGGAAGCTCGGGTCCCGAGGCCGTACCCCTTGCTTCGGGCCAGCTTGGACCTTGACGGCGGATGACACGGGATGCTCCCTTATGGGGCTTGGAGGCCGAAGGGCCACGCAGACCCAGCGCGCGCCCCCGGCGGGAGCCTGGGGCTTGCCTGGGCCTCAGTCGGTTTCATCAGCCCATGGAAGAGCCCCCGGTCGTCTCCGACTCTGGGGCTTCTGATTGATCGGAGCGCCACCATCCCTGGCTACTTCCGGGCTCGGGGTCTCGAGCCTACGGGGACGGCGCGGCGTAGCCTGTGGCAGGTGGTTGACTTCAAAGAGCTTCCCTCGCTGCCACCCATCACCGTCGAGGTGGAGCCGATGTTTGACTACGTCGCGCTCGACTCCCCGCGGAGCCCACCGGACCTCCATCTCGTGGCCCGTCTAGCGCGCAACTACAGTGAAGAGGAGGACGGTGGCGGCGAGCGGCTGCGGCTCGCGCTCGTCGCCGGCCACCCCGTCGACAGCCACGACCTCATCGTCCTTGCCTACATTTGGCGCGCCGATACACAGGAAGTCGTGTGGGGGCTCGAGCGCTGGTCCTCACCCGAGCCGACGCTGGTGCTCTACCGGCTCGACCCGGGCTTTGAGTCGCTTCCAGCTCGCCAACTCCATGCGGAGCTCCAGCGGGCGGGCGCGGCCGCACTCGCCGAGCAGACGCGCGCGGTCCTCGCCACCTGAAACGTCCACCGCAGCCCGCCCACGCGCAGCACTCGGCGGACGAACCTCGTTCCGAGCCGTTTACCGCGTGGCCCGGATTACACGTCTCGCTCGTCCTTCGACGGATGCGAGCGTCTGGCTCAAGGCTCGCGAGACTGCCGGTCTGGACGACGAGGAGGCGCGTTGGCGGCGATCCCGCTCGTTATCGCTTCCGGCGCGGATCGATAGCGTCACCGACGAGCCGGCGCGTTATCGCTTCGAAGCAGAGGCGAGCCGCCCCGTCCAGTGCGACGGGACGGAGAGTGCTCTCTCCATGGAAGACAAGCGGGCGATGGCCGCGGCGATGGGGGCTGGCCCGGTCAGGGCGACGTGGCTGCTGCCCAGGGGGACCTTGCCGGGGGCTGAGGCGTCGCACGGGGAACGTGGACGGTGCTCTGCTGGTCACCGAAGCGGTGCGCCCAAAGGCCTCTCGGCTACGCGACGAGCTCGGCGTCCACGATCTCGCGCCATAAGCGGTCGGCCGCATCTCGGTCGGACACGCCAATGGCGCAGTGGTTGAGGGCGATCTCGGTCATTCGAGCAGGGTGAACCGAAAGATCCGCGGTCGAGCGCTCGCGCCGCTCAGCTCTCGATGATCCCGACGTCGACCACGATCGTGCCCGCGGCGCCGTCAGGCGCAGCGACGTGCACCGCGAGCTCGGTGTCGGGCGCGAGGTCCTCGACCACCCGCAGCGGAACGTGGCAGGCTCCCTTTGCTCCGATCGGGAAGTAGCGCATCGGCTCGCCGCCGCGCATGAGCAGCGCATAGATCAGCTCCGTGCAGGAGTTGCCCCCGCGGAAGTAGACGAGCTGCGCACGCCGGTCGGACGGGACCGTGTACCCCAGGGCGCCGTCCAGCGCGACGGGCTCGGTCAGACCGTGCCCCTCGAAGGCAAAGGCGCCCTGGAGGAAGCGCGGTGCTGAGTTCACGCCGCCTCGCCTGTCTCGCTCCGCGCCACCGGTACGCCGACGAACACCGCCCCGTCACGGACCTCGACCGGGTAGCTCGCGACCGCCCCGCAGTCGTGCTCGATCGGCTGGCCGGTAGAGAGCTCGAAGCGGCGCTCGTGCAGGGGACAGGCGACGGCTCCGTCGGAGACGATTCCGTCGGCCAGCGGACCGCCGTGGTGGGTGCAGGTGTTGTCCAGCGCGAACCAGCCCGACGGGGCCCGGAACACCGCGATCGGCCTTCCGTGGACGGTGATCACCCGGCCCTCCTCGGGCGGGACATCCTCGACCGCGCACGCGCGAATCTCCTCGAGCTCGGCTGAGCCCTTCACAGCTCGGCGCCCTTCGGGGGTCCGACGAGTGCGGGCTCGGCGCCCTCAGCGCCGTCGACCGCGCCCAGCCCGTCGAACTGGCGTGGATGGTAGGGCTCGTCGCGCTCCAGCCACGGGTCGCGCGCGGCGGCTGCCGCCTTGGCGAGGCGAAAGCGCTCGCGCAGGCGCGCGCCGGCGGCTTCACCCAAGACCTCCTCGCGGAGGCGCTCGAGTCCGATGCGCGGGACGAAGTCGTACGTGCGCTCCTTGTACTCCCCGTGCTCGCGGTAGTACTGCAGGAACGCCGTAGCCGCCTCGAGCGCCTGCTCGCCCGTCTCGGCGGTGATCAGGACGTCGCCCTTGCGCACCGTCGCGCCGGCGGCGCCCCCGATGACGACCTGCCAGCCGCCCTCGACGGCCACGACGCCGATGTCCTTGACCGTGGCCTCGGCGCAATTGCGCGGACAGCCCGAGACGCCGCACTTGACCTTGGCCGGGGTGTGGAGGCCCTCCCAGCGCTCCTCCATCTCGATCGCGAGCTTGGTCGAGTCGCCGATCCCGAAGCGGCAGAAGTCGGTGCCCACGCAGCTCTTGACGTGCCGCAGCGCCTTGGCGTACGCGTGCCCCGAGGGCATCCCGATGTCGCGCCAGACGGCGGGCAGGTCCTCCTTCTTCACCCCGAGCAGGTCGATCCGCTGGGCACCCGTCACCTTCACCATGGGGATCTCGTAGCGCTCGGCGGCGTCGGCGATACGGCGCAACTGATCGGGTGTCGTGACCCCGCCGCGCATACGCGGCACGACCGAGAAGGTGCCGTCGTTCTGGATGTTCGCGTGCACGCGGTCGTTGATGTGGCGCGCGCCGCGCTCCTCGCGGTGGCGGTTGTCGTTGATCTCGGAGACGAGGTAGGCGAGCGCCGGCTTGCACAGGCCACAGTCGCGCCCGGTGCCACATGCCTCGGAGACCTCGCTGACCGCCTCGTAGCCGTGCTCCGAGATCTCTGCGGCGAGCTGCTCGCGGGTCTGCCGGCGACAGGCGCAGAGGTAGCGGGACTCCTCGCCGCCACCCCCGGCGACCTGGACGAGCTCGGCGACCAGCGGCTTGCAACTGCCGCAGCCCGTGCCGGCCCGGGTGACCGCCATCACCTCCTGCTTGCTCGACAGGCCCTGCTCGCGGACGGCGGCGACGATCTCGCCCTTGCAGACGCCGTTGCAGTCGCAGACCTGCGCCTCGTCCGGAAGGTCCTCGGGGCCCGCCTCGGCCGACTCGGCGAGACGGGCGAGTGGGTCGTCGATCGGCTCCTGGGAGCGCACGGCCTCGAGCAGGCCCTCGGTGCCGCGGGTGTTGC
>JBBSIW010000296.1:0-3523 GCA_038231895.1 Solirubrobacterales bacterium
CCACCACCCGGGTGTCCTCGTGGCAGCCGTCGTCGACGACGATCACCTCCGCCTGCGCCCGCTGCGCCTGCGGTGCGATCGAGCCCAGGGCGACATCCAGGTAACCGGCGCGCCCTCGGGTGGGGACGACGATGGATGCGGGAGGAACGCTCATCACAGCGCTAGTGTTGCGCGCGACCTGCCTGGGCGTCTGGTGCGTGGACGCGGACGGCGGCTGGCATACGCCGGACGGTGGCCGCGCAGGCGAGCGGGCGCTGAGCCAAGGTCGGGAGACAGACCCGGACCTCAAGCCCGGTTCGTCGGCCAGGCGCTGGAGTTCGGCCTTCGCAACTGGTAGAGGAGATTGTGGCGCCCGGGACGACAATCAATCCGACGGACACCGGATGAACGAACCCCGCGCTGGGCGCAGCAGTCCACGGCAGTTAGCACATACGAAAGTGACCTGAGATCCGACGACCGTCCGTGGAAAACCTGCTGTGCTCCGCGGAGAAGCCTCCCGTTCGTGCAGTCGCGCTACGGCAGGCGCGCGAAAAGCGCCGTCACCTCCGATGGGCAGCTCGTGATGAACGGCTTTGCGGCCGCGAGGATCTGCGAGGGCTTCTTGCCCTGGTCAAAGGCGCTCGGGAAGGGAGAGTCGTTGTTAATCAGGTTGAGGTAGGAGGCGTGACGCGCCTCGACCGTCGCTATCTGTGCGCTGGCCTGCAGGACGTCGCCGGCGTCGACGTAGCGGATCGCGCCGTCGTAGGCCATGACACCAGTGTTCTCGAGCAACTGTGCCGTCTCGAGGAAGGAGTCAACGTTCTTCAGCGCCGCGGAAAAGTTGAATTGGCACGGACCAACGGCCGCCATGCCGAGCTGGCTGCGCAGAAACTCGACGTGCGTGATTTCGTGGTCGCGAATGTCGGTCAAGTAGTCATATGCAGTGCTGCGGATGCGTCCGCCAAAGCCCGCGAACTGCCTGCCGCCGGTGATCCCTCCGCGGTTGAACCTGGCTGAGCTTGCCGGCACCCCGGTCGTCCCCGCGCCACCAAGCGCCTGGGTGTAGAAGGTCGCCTCCAGATACTCGAGCGTCAGCGCATAGTTGACGATGTCCGCATCCGGGACCGCGTCGGAATGGCCTGCCAAGGCCGAACTCGGGCCGCCGAGCAGGGCGCCGCCACCGACCAGTGCGGCGCCACCGAGCCCCGCCTTACGGAAGAAGCCCGCGCGGGTGTCACCGCTCTCGAGCATGCTGTCCGCCGGTATTGACTTGCTCATCAACTTTCCCTCTTTCGTCGTGGGCGATCGAACCGCTAGAGCAAAACGTGTACCACACCCCTCCTGAAGCCAAACCGCCCGCCCGTGAAGTTGGCGCGCGCGCCACCTCGGACATGAGCGGCGGGCCCTTGAGTCGCTGGCCTGCCGCTTAGCGGCGGGCCCTTGAGTCGCTGGCCTGCCGCTAAGTTAGGTCAGATGCCGTTCCGGGGAGGAGACCGTGATCCTGGTCCTGCATAACCGCTACCGCACGACCGGGGGCGAGGAGCGGGCGGTCGAGGACCTCCTGTGGCTGCTGCGCGAGCACATGGGAAGCGAAGCCGAGCTGCTGGAGCGCGACTCCGCGCTCCTGGGCCGCTCGCGCGCTGCGGTCGGCATGCTGCGTGGCGGTCTGGACCAGGACGATGTCGCCGCTGCCGTGCGCCGCACCGGCGCCCGCGTTGTGCACGCTCACAATCTCAACCCGGCCTTCGGGTGGCGTGCCCTGGCGGCGGCCCGCGCGGAGGGCGCGCGCGTCGTCCTGCACCTCCACAACTACCGGCTGGTGTGCGCCGTGGCGACGTGCTTCACGCGCGGCGCGGAGTGTAAGCGCTGTCACGGGCGCAACACCCTCCCCGGCGTCGCGCTCAACTGTCGCGGCGCAGCCACCGAGGCGGCCGTCTACGGCGCCGGGCTCTCGTTGTGGCAGCGTCGCCTGACCGAGTGCGCCGATGCTGTCGTGGTACCCAGTCGGTTTGCTCACGCGCGCCTGCTATCCCTCGGCGCGCCGCTGGGCCCGCGGGTGGCCGTGGTGCCCCACCTGGTCCGCGACGTGGCGGCGCAGTCCAACGCCGCCGCGGGCTCATACGCGTTGGTGGCCGCTCGCCTGGCGCCGGAGAAGGGGCTCGACGTGGCGATCGACGCGTGCGCCCGCGCGGGCGTCGCCCTCGTGCTGGCGGGCGACGGTCCGGACGAGGCGGCGCTGCGGATACGCGCGGCGCGCGTCGGGGGGGAGGTCCGCTTCACCGGTCAGCTCGACCACGAGCGCCTGGTGGAGCTGCGAGCCGGTGCCGGCTTGGCGCTTGTGCCCTCGCGGTCGGCGGAGACCTTCGGGCTCGCCGCCGCGGAGGCGATGGCCGCCGGCGTGCCGGTTCTCGCGAGCGCGATCGGCGCACTGCCCGAGCTCGTCGGTGAGGATGATCTTGTGCCACCTGGAGACGGAAGCGCGCTGGCCGCCGCCATTCCCGGCCGCTTCGGGGACGCGGAGGCCGGCGAGCGCGGACTGGTCCGCGTACGCGAGCGCGCCGGGCCGCAAGCGGCGGCGACCGCGTTGCGTGCGGCGCACGAGCTCGCGGGCGTCGTGGCGCCGGAGAGCGCGGCGTGAGGCGGCGGCTGCTTCCGGCGGGTCTGGTGCTGCTGGCAGCGATCTCCGCCTGCGGTCAGGCGGCAGACACGCGCCGGGGGCCACCCTGCACGGCGGCGACGCGGCGGTGGCGCCGCTGTGGCGAATGCTCTACTCAGTGGGCGCCGACGTCGTGCTGAGCGGACACGACCATGACCACGAGCGCTTCGCGCCCCAGAACGCGGCGCGCCGACCCCCAAGAGGGGATCCGCGAGTTCGTGGCGGGCCCCGGTGGCCGCAGCCACTATCCCTTGCTGCTCCCGCAGCGCAACAGTCAGCGGCGCAACGGCTCGACGTTCGGCGTTCTCCTGCTCACGCTGCGCTCCGGCGGATACGTCTGGCGCTTCGTGCCCGAGCCCGGTGCCTCGTTCAGTGACCGCGGCAGCAGCCGCTGTCACTGAGGAGCCTCAGCGCCCGCGCCCGAGCAGCTCGATGTCGGCGTCGACCATCAGGCGGATCAGCTCCTCGAACGTCGTCCGCGGCTCCCAGCCCAGCAGCCGCTTGGCCTTGCCGTGGTCGCCGATCAGGTGGTCGACCTCGGCCGGACGCTTGAGCGACTCGTCCACCACCACGTGGTCGGCGATCTCGACCCCCGCCTGGTCAAAGGCAATCTCGACGCACTCGCGCACCGAGTTCGCCCGCCCCGTGGCGATGACGAAGTCCTGGGGATCGTCCTGCTGGAGCATCAGCCACATCGCCTCGACGTAGTCCTTCGCATAGCCCCAGTCGCGCTCGGCGTCGAGGTTGCCCAGCGCGATCGTGTCGGCCTGGCCGAGCTTGATCGCCGCCGCGTGCCAGGAGATCTTGCGGGTGACGAACTCCAGGCCCCGACGTGGGCTCTCGTGGTTAAAAAGTATTCCACTCGTGGCGTGCAGCCCGTAGGACTCA
>JBBSIW010000297.1:0-3510 GCA_038231895.1 Solirubrobacterales bacterium
CGCAGTGTGGCTTCGCACCTCAGCCTTCGGCGACGACAAGGATCGCGTGCTTCAGCGCTCGAGCGGCGAGCACACCTACTTCGCCGCCGACGTCGCCTACCACGAGGACAAGCGCGAGCGCGGGTTCGACCGCCTGATCGATGTGTGGGGCGCCGACCACCACGGCTACGTCGCCCGCGTGCGCGCGGCCTTCGCCGCCCTGGGCGGCGACCCGGCGCAGCTCGAGCTCATCATCCTGCAGTTCGTCAACGTGATCGAGCGCGGGGAGCGCTCGTCGATGTCAAAGCGCCGCGGCGACTTCGTCACGCTCGATGAGCTGATCGACCAGATCGGCGTCGACGCCGCCCGCTTCTTCCTGCTCCAGCGCTCGAACGACACCACCGTGGACCTCGACCTGGACCTCGCGCGGGCGCAGTCCAACGAGAACCCGGTGTACTACGTGCAGTACGCGCACGCGCGTATTGCCTCCATCCGCGCCATGGCAGGGGAGGAGCGGGTGGCCGCCGCACTGAAGACGGTCGCCGGGGCCCATGATGGCGGCCCGACAACACTCGACCCAGCGGAGCGCACGCTGATCAACAAGCTGCTCGCGTTCCCCGGCGTGGTCGAGGAGGCAGCCGAGCAGCGGGCGCCCCACAGGCTCGCCGCCTATGCCCTCGCTCTGGCCCAGGAGTTCACCGCCTTCTACCGCGATTGCCGTGTCGTGGGCGCTGAGACCGAGCAAGTCGAGTCGTTTCGACTCGCGCTCTCTGTGGTCGCGCAGCGCACGTTGGCGCGGACGCTGGACCTGCTGGGCGTGCAGGCGCCGCAGAAGATGTAGGCCTCAGCCGTCGTAGCGCGCGAGATCCTCGCTCAGGCGTCGTGCGTCGGTCGGGTCGAGAGGGGGCTCCGCGCTGCCGCTGTGTTCCGCGTCCGCGGGAGGCCGCCTGCGCCGCCAGCGGATCGCCAGTACGACGATGGCCGCGAGCCCGGCGAGGCCGAGCACGATCGGCACGAGGTAGGCCGCGAGGTCGAACCCCTTCGCCGGCGGAAGCGCGAGGACCCGCGGTCCGAACTCCTGGGCCAGGCGGCGCTTGACCCGCTCCTTGGTATAGCCCTGCGCGATCAGGCGACGGATGAGCGCCCGCTCGTCGTTGGCCGAGGGGGCATCGGTGGCCAGATTGAGCGGCGTGCCGCACACCGGGCACATGACCTCGTCCTCGATGTCGTTGAGCGTGGTCCTCGGTGCGGGGGAGGCGACAGCGACGCTGGCCGATACGAGGACGATCGCGAGCGCGACGGCGAGCAGAATTCGTATGACACCGAGCACGGGGTCAAGGGTATTCCTCGGCGCCTGCCGGCCGGCTCTAGAATGCGGCGGCGTGCGGACGTAGCTCAGTTGGTAGAGCGTCGGCTTCCCAAGCCGGATGTCGCGGGTTCGAGTCCCGTCGTCCGCTTGGTCCGAAGTCGTGGTGCGGTGGGCGGCCGGCACCGGCTCACCACCTTACGCCCGAAGTGTACGCATCCTTACGCGCAACGGGTATAATGCCTTCCGCATGACGAGTAAGCTGTCCACGGCCCGGACCAACCCGTTCGTGTATTCACGCGCACTCGCGCCCACCGAGGCCATCGAGCGTCCCGACGAAGTGCGGCGTTTGCTCGAACGTGCGCAGGGCGGCCACAACGTGACGCTCTACGCCGCCCGTCGGATGGGCAAGACCAGCTTGCTCAAGCAGCTCCGCGTGGCCGCGAACAGCCGGGAGATGCCGAGCGTCCTCGTGGATCTCAGCGACGTCTTGAGCGTGGCAGACGTTGCGGCGCGCCTCGAGCAAGCCTTTCGTGCGCTGCCGGGCAGGCTCAAGCGCGTGGTGGGCCGCGAGCTCGGCGGTCTTGGCATCACCACCCCGTTCGGTGGCATCGCACGAGGGGGTCGCGCGCCGGTCGATCCGGTGACGACCGTCCACTCGCTTCTCGAGCTCCCCGCTCGGGTCGCCGACAACATCGGGGGGCGGGTCCTCGTTGTCCTCGATGAATTCCAGGCGCTGATCGAGCTCGACGGCCTCGATGGCGTCTTCCGTAGCCACCTCCAGCACCACGACAAAGTGAGCTACGTGTTCTGCGGTTCGGAGCCGTCCCGCTTGCGCGCTCTCTTCGAGGATCGCGCTCGGCCACTCTATGGCCAGGCCGAGCAGATCCAACTCGAGCGAATCAGCTTTGGCGCCGCTCACGATTTCATCGCGCGGCGGTTCAGCGAGTCAGGTAAGGACTCGGGTGAAGCTGTGCCCGAGCTCGTCCATCTCTCTGCGCTTCACCCGCAGCGCCTGATGCTCCTCGCGAATCATCTGTGGGAGCAGGTCGGCCGCGACCCTGCGACGATGTCCGATCTGCGGCTCGCGTACGACAGCGCGCTGCGATCGGTGGACCAGGAGCTGCGCTATCTCTCCGAGGGATGCGGTGCGAACGAGCGACGCGTGCTCGCTGCAGTGGCGTCCGGGCTTTCGCCGTACCAGGTGGCGGCACGAGCGATGGTGGGCATCGCTTCACCGAGCAGCGCCCAGCGCGCCGTGCGGACGCTCCTCGATCGCGCGCTCCTCGATCGCGACGAGGACGAGAGCCTCCGGATCGTCGACCCGATGCTTGCGCGATGGGTGCGACGCCACGGCGGCGCCAGGCTCAGCATCTACGTGCTCCCGTCAACCGACGGGTTCGTCGTAACCGATGGACCATCGCGCGCGTTTACGCGCTCAGAGCACTCCAGCCTCGAAGAGGCCCAAGCCGAAGCCGATCGGCTCGCCGCTGCGACCGGGCGCGGAGCCGACGTGATGATCTACGACACCGACGACCCGAACGATCTGCCGGACTGGTCCTTCTACTAGTGGGTGCGGCCGCGAGCACCCGGCCCAGAGGCGGCGCAAGGAAATCGGCTCGCTGAATCGGAAGGACCCCTCAGTCCAGTCTGAAGCTCCTCGGCTCAAGGTCCGACGCCTTGGAGCCGATGGCGGTCGGACACCAGAGCAGATCTTCTCGACTCAGGCACCCTCGTCGCGAGGCGGGTCCGCAAAGCACGGGACTCCACCGGAGTTCGCCGGGCTGCCGAAGGAGTGCCCACCCCTATCGCTCGCATCAGCGGTCCGTGGCGGCCAGGAACGTTATAGGGGCTGCTCGCCCGTCAGGGAGGACGTTCATGTCCAGTCCCATCCATCTCAAGCGCGCCGGTCGTGCCTGCTCCGCCCTCGCGGTGTGCTTCGCGTTCGTTGCTGTGCCCGCCGCTGCGCAGGCCGCCGCGGTCGATCTTGGCACCGCGGGTTCCTTCGTCGTACTGGGGGGCCAAGCCGTCACGAACACCGGTCCCTCGGTGCTCGACGGCGATCTCGGGGTTTCGCCTGGCACATCGCTCACCGGATTCCAATTCGCCACGGTCAACGGAGCCACACACAACACCGATGCCGTTGCCGGCCGGGCGCAGTCCGACCTGACCACGGCTTACGGCGTTGCGGCCGGACAGCCGGTCCTTCCCGCCAACATCCTGAC
>JBBSIW010000298.1:0-3466 GCA_038231895.1 Solirubrobacterales bacterium
GCCGGGAGCTCGGGGCCGGCAGGCTCCTCGGGCGGGAACACGTCGTCCTCGCTCTTGCCCGCCAGCAGCGCCTCGAAGTCCTCCTTCTCGATCGTCTCGCGCTTGACGAGGATCTCGGAGATCTTCCCGAGCGAGTCGCGATGCGTCGTGAGGATGTCCTTGGCCTGCTGGTGCGCCGACTCGACGATGCGGCGGATCTCGTCATCGATCTCGCGGGCGATCTCGTCCGAGTAGTCGGGCTCGGAGGAGAACTCGCGGCCCAGGAACGGCTGCCCATGGTCGTGGCCGAAGACCCGTGGCCCGAGCTTCTCGGACATCCCGAAGCGCATAACCATCTGCTTGGCGGTCTTCGTCACCTTCTCGAGGTCGTTGGACGCGCCCGTGGTGATCTCGCCGAAGACGATCTCCTCCGCCGCACGCCCGCCCAGCGTCATGGCCATCGTGTCCTTGAGCTCGGCGCGGGTGGTGAGGAACTTGTCCTCGGTGGGCAGCGAGATCGTGTAGCCCAGGGCCTGGCCGCGGCTGATGATCGAGACCTTGTGGACGGGGTCGGAGTGCTCGAGGTAGTGGCTGACGACCGCGTGGCCCATCTCGTGGTAGGCCGTGATCAGCTGCTCCTTCTCGGACATGACCCGGGTCTTCTTCTCCGGGCCGGCGATCACCCGCATGATTCCCTCTTCGAGCTCTGTCTGGGTTATCTCCCTCTTGCCGTTGCGGGCGGCGAGCAGTGCCGCCTCGTTGACCAGGTTGGACAGGTCGGCGCCGGTGAACCCGGGGGTCTGCCCGGCCAGTGTGTCGACGTCGATCACGCGGGCCAGCGGCTTGCCGCGCGTGTGGACCTCGAGGATTTTGGCCCGGCCCTTGCGGTCCGGGCGATCGACGACGATCTGGCGGTCGAAGCGGCCGGGGCGCAGCAGCGCGGGGTCGAGAATGTCGGGCCGGTTGGTGGCGGCGATGAGGATGATGTTGTCCTTCATCTCAAAGCCGTCCATCTCGACCAGCAGCTGGTTGAGCGTCTGCTCGCGCTCGTCGTGACCGCCGCCGAGGCCGGCGCCGCGGTGACGGCCGACGGCGTCGATCTCGTCCATGAAGATGATGCAGGGGCTGTTCTGCTTGGCCTGCTCGAAGAGGTCGCGCACGCGGGAGGCACCGACGCCGACGAACATCTCGACGAAGTCAGACCCCGAGATCGAGAAGAACGGGACGCCGGCCTCGCCGGCGACAGCGCGGGCCAGCAGGGTCTTGCCTGTGCCCGGCGGCCCGTAGAGCAGCACGCCCTTGGGTATGCGGGCGCCGAGCGCCTGGAACTTCTTCGGGTTCTCGAGGAACTCCTTGATCTCGTGCAGCTCCTCGACCGCCTCGTCCACCCCGGCCACGTCGCGGAAGGTGATCTTGGGCGAGTCGACCGAGTGTCGCTTGGCGCGCGACTTGCCGAAGCTCATGACCTTCGAGCCGCCGCCCTGGACCTGGTTCATCAAGAAGATCCAGAACCCGATGAAGATGACGAACGGCAGCACCGTGGTGAGGAGGGTGAACCAGCCATTGGTCTTCTTGCCCTCGACGTTGAACTGCGGTCCGTTCGGCGCCTTGTTGAGCCGGTTGATGAGATCCTTGCCGTAGGAGTCCAGGTATCCGATCTCGTATTTGCGCCCGCTCGTGGTCGTGACGTCGATCGTGTTGTCCTTCGACTTGATGTCGGCGCTCTTGATCTGACCTTCGTCGATCTGCGCCAGGAACTGCTTGAACTCCGGCTTCTTGGCCTCCCCGCTGGGGCTGATCAGCCGCTGCGCGAAGAACGCAAGGACGACCACGATGAGGATGGGGAAGGCTGCGCTCTTGAAGAACCTACTCATGACGGTGTCCCGGCGCGCCCGGTGCCACCGCGGAAACGGCGCGCAGGAGATCCAAGGCTACCATGGCCCTCGCGCGATCCCTGGGGGCGGGACGGCGCGGATCGCCGGGGTTCGCCTGTGGGCTGGCACAAGGTCTCCATGTTCATGTGCTTACGTTGTCGGCGCCGATGCGGATGCGCTTGACGCCCTTACGCGGCCGCGAGCGCCGCCACGTAGGGCAGGTTGCGAAAGCGCTCGTCGTGATCGAGCCCGTAGCCGATGGCGAACTTGTTGGGTATCTCAAATCCGACGTAGCGGGTGGGAAGCTCGACCTTGCGCCGCTCGGGCTTGGTGAGCAGCGCGCATACCTCGAGCGATCGGGGGTCCCTGGCCCCGAGATTGCGCAGCAGGTACTGCAGCGTGAGGCCGGAGTCGACGATGTCCTCGACGATCAGCACGTCGCGGTCCTCGATCGAGCCGTCGAGGTCCTTGAGGATGCGAACCACGCCCGAGGAGTCCGTCGCCGACCCATAGGAGGCGATGGCCATGAAGTCGAGCTCGCACGGCACCTCGATCTCGCGCATCAGATCGGAGACGAAGAACACCGCGCCCTTGAGCACTCCGACCAGGAGCAGGTTGCGGTCGGGGCCGAGCGATGCGTAGTCGCGGCTGATCTGCTCGCCGAGCTCGCGGACGCGGTGCTGGAGCTCATCCGCCTGGACGAGGATCTCGCCGATCGCAGGCTCGCGCATGGCCGCAGGCTAACGACAGCCCGCGGCTTGAGCGCTCGGCTCAGCTCGGTACCGGCTCGCGATCACGGTCGCGCCGCGCGACGTGATCCCAAAACGCACGCTCGTCCTCGGGCCGCCACCCATCGCCGGGCGCCCCGCCGTCGCGGTCGGTGGGGTCGTCGCCGCCCCCGCCGCCCCAGCCGTCGCTGTCGTCGCCGAGCGAGCGGCCCAGCCATGCGGCGACCGACAAGCTCTCCACCCCGATCCCGACAAGCGCCGCGCTGATGGCCGCCTCATCCAGAAGCAGGGCACCGCAGCCGCCGGCGTAGCACACACCAGCCGCCGTGGCCAGCCAGCGCCACGTCACGGGCCGCGGTCGCCGGCGCGGCGGGCGTCCCCAGAAGGCCGCCGCCAGCGATGCCACCAGGACCCCGGCGAGAACGAAGCGAAGCCACAGCGGCACCACCATCTCGGGCACCGTACCGCGCTTGGGTCCGCTCGCCAAGCGAACTTTCGCCTGGGCGGTCAGCCGACGGAAGCGGCGCTCAGCCTGACCGCCCTGGTCGTCGTCCGCGTGATGCGAAATCGCTCCGAGGTCGCGACGCCGGGAACCCATGCGATCTCGCCGTCGCACTCCACCACAGGTAGCGACCGGCGCCGCTCCCTGGGCAGCTTGCGGTCGGTGAAGAGGTCCTGCAGGGTTCGGGTGCCGCCCAGGCCCAGCGGCGCCATGCGGTCGCCATGTCGCCAGCCGCGCACCCTGAGCCCGGCCCCGAGGACGTCGGCATCCAGCGCTCCGTCGCGGGCCGCCACCGGGCCGGCCTCGGCACGCACCAGCCAGGAGCCGAAGCGCACCGCACCCGGCACCGGCAGCGCTTGCGCCGACGGAGTCGCCGGCGGCGC
>JBBSIW010000299.1:0-3439 GCA_038231895.1 Solirubrobacterales bacterium
CGCGCCGGCTTCAGACCCCATCTGCTCCGCGGTGACGCCGTCGGGGAGCCGGAAGCGAATCACGGCGGTTCGCTGCTCGTCGGTTCCGAGCTCGTCGGGGCGTCCACGGGCCACGATCCTGCCCTCGGCGAGGATGGCCACGCGGTCGGCGAGGTGCTGGGCCTCGTCCATGTAGTGGGTGGTGAGGAACACGGTCTTGCCGAGGTGCTTGAGCCCCTCGATCATGTTCGCACGCCCGGTCCCGACGCAGGCGGGCGTTACAGCCTCCTCGTCCGCGCCGGTGGCGCGCGCGGGCTCCAGCGCTACCACCTCCAGGTCGCGCCAGTTGGCCGCGACGACACCGCCCCCGGGGTCTTCCTGGGCAACCGTGCCCGCCGCCGCGGCAGGCTCTCGGGCGGACACATCGACGCGGTCGACCTCTACCGCTTCGACGTCGGTCGCCGCAGCAACGTCGACCTGAGCCTGGCCACAGGCGCAGACTTCGACCTCATCCTACTCAATGATCACGGCCACCGACTCGACTGCGCCTGCGGGGGCACGGGCGGCACGATCGCTCGCCAGCTCTCGCGCGGACGGTACTTCGCCGCCGTCCGGGCGCGAGGGAGCAGCGGAGGCCGCTACCGCCTCGCCCGCGTCTCGCGGCCGGTCACCTCGACGTCTCTCACCTTTGGCGGAGCCCGGCACGCGACCGCGGCGCCCGGCTCGTCGGTGAGCATCGACGTCGGCGTGTCTCCCGCCGTCAGCGGCCCGGTCACGATCTTCGTCGACCGCTTCGACCCGCTCGCCGGCTGGCAGTTCGCACGCCGTTACCGCGTCCGAGCATCCGGCGGTCGCGCGACCGTCGGGTTCCTGCCCTCCGGCGTCGGGCGCTACCGGGCTCGCGCGGATTTCCTGGGCACCGGCCCCGGCCAGCCCCAGCGGCACGGGCTACGCCCACGCTGCTCGTGGTCAGCGGGCTGCACGACTGACGAGGCGGCCGTCCGGCGCCGGTTCGCCGACGTGGGCCCTCGATCGAGCGGTCAGCCCGCCGGCGAGGGCGCGATCGCGCAGGTGGCGAGCCCGCGCTTCTCCAGATAGCGCTGGTGGTACTCCTCGGCACGGTAGAACTCCGAGGCCGGCGTGACCTCGGTGACGACCGGTCGGCGATGCCGGCTCTGGAGACGCTGCTTGGAGGCGAGGGCGGCCGTCTCCTGCTCGGAGGAGCGAAAGAAGATGGCTGAGCGGTACTGGGCACCGACGTCGGGGCCCTGGCGATTGAGCTGCGTGGGATCGTGGAGCTCCCAGAAGGTGTCCAGCAGGTGGTCATAGGACACGTGGTCGGAATCGAATTCGACCTGGACCACTTCGGCGTGCCCCGTCCGCCCGGTGCAGACCTGCTCGTAGCTGGGGCTCTCCAGCGTGCCGCCCAGGTAGCCGACGGCGGTGCCGAGCACTCCCGGCGTATTGCCGAACACGATCTCCACCTGCCAGAAGCATCCCGCTCCGAACGTCGCCTTCTCGATCATGTTGCCTCCTTGGGTGCGGCTCGCGTCACTCGCTTGTGGGTCGTTCTCCTCGTCTCCATGATGGCAGGGGCGTGGCGGGCATTCGCCGAGTTCATCACCCCGTAGGGTTTGCGCAGACTGGGACCTTCAACCGCTCCTGCGGCCGAAGGCGCTGGCAGATTGGAGGGCCTCCCGGCGGCGGGGGCCTCGCGGTCTTCGGGGCGGTCGAGGTGGCGGGCGTCGACGTGGTGGGGGTCGGGGTCGGAGTCGGGGTGGTGGGGGTAGATGCGGGCGGCGCGGTCGCGGTGGCAGCGCTCACCGGCTTGAGATCGGCCCCCGACAGACTGGCGGCGAACGTGCCGCGCCCCCGCCGCAGGTAGACCAGCCACCGCGGGGTGGAGGCGCCGGGCTCGCGGTCGACCGCGAAGAAGTCGATGTCCTTGAGACCGGCGCCCGTGCGCTGGGCGATCGCGGCGGCGATGCGCTCGGGTCCGGCCGGATCGATCTGGGCCAGGGGAATCGGCGGCTGGTCGACGGTCGGCGGCGCGGGGACCTGGGTGAGGTCGAGGTGCTTTGTGACCTCGATCGACTCCGACGCCGGCCCCTTCTGCGCCAGCAGCGTGAGGGCGCCGGCCTCGAGCTTGAAGGAGGCCACCGGAGCGGCCGGGCCGACGCGCGGGCGCACGCGATCGAGCGCTCTGCGCAGGTTGGCCGCACGAAACAGCGAGTCCTTGGCATCACCGCGGGCCTCGGGACGGCTGGCGTCCTTGGCCACCTGCGAGCCCGGGGCACCACAGGCGGCGATGCCCGGCACGAGGCCGAGCGCGATCAGGCAAGTGGCTGTCCGGCTCGGGAGCACCACGACGCTGCTCGATGCTACCGGCGGCGCGCCGTCGCACATGCGTAAGCTCGCTGTCATGCGCATCCGCGCGACTGCCATCTTCCCGTTCGCCATCGCCGTGTTCCTTCCGCCGGCGGGTCTGCTGGTGGGCCTCGCCGCGCTCACGCAGAACGAGCGCGATCTGGGGGCCCGCCTGGTGATCGTCTCCGTGCTCGCGGCCGCGGTGTGGGTCTTTATCTTGCTCGGACGCTAGCGACCGGCGGTCAGCCCTCGAGGACGGCCCCGTCCTCGATCCGGCGCTCATCGCTCCCCGCATCCAACTCGACGTCGCCGCGCGCAACGACATCGCGCCCGAACGTCACATCGCCGCGGACCACGAAGCGCTCGCATTGCACGAGTGACGGGGGGCCCTCGGGGAACCGGTGGTCGAAGTCCTCGATGCGCTTGTAGTGCTCGGGGTCGAGGTCCACGAGAGGCGAGCCGTCGTCGCGCTCGGGCGAGACGACGACGTGTGCCTCGTCGGTGAGGACGTAGCAGTCCGAGCGCAGGGCGAGGAGGTCGTTGGTCGTCTTCACCGGGGCGAAGCGCTCGCGCGACACCTTCAGCGCCTGCGCCCCCTCGAACACCGCGATCGCCGCACCCATCGCGGTCTCGATTTGGTAGACCGCTGGCGAGGAGGAGTCTCCTGGGTCGACGGTCTTCTCGTTGCGCATCATCGGCAGGCCGAGCACGTTGTCGCGCTCTTCGAGCACGTCGGCCAGCGCGCGCAGGTTCACCCACACCGTGTTGGTGTTGAAGTAGCGATGGCGCTCCACGTCCTGGAAGGCATCCTGGTCCTCCTCGGGCGTCTGCGCCAGCTCCCGCAGGATCAACCCGCCGTCCGGTCGGCGCGCGATATGTCCGCCCTTGCGGTCGGCCGGGGTGCGGTCCGCGACCTCCATGACGAAGGGGATGCTCTCGGCGGCGAACCAGACCAGGATGCGCGGATCCAGCACGGCGCCGAGGTTGTCGGCGTTGGCCACGAACGCGTACTCGTAGTCGTGGTCGAGCAGCGTCTCGAGCATTCCCGAGGTGACGAGCGCCGTGTAGAGGTCCCCGTGACCGGGTGGGCACC